>JANSYB010000723.1 GCA_024742655.1 Paracoccaceae bacterium
GCGCAGACCCGCGCGATCGCCGAAATTGCCGCCGACATGGCCGATGAGCGACGCATGAACCGGCTGTTGCAGGGCGACGTGGGCGCGGGCAAGACGCTGGTGGCGTTCAAGGCGCTGCTGATCGCGGTCGAGGCGGGCGGGCAGGGCGTGATGATGGCGCCCACCGAAATCCTGGCGCGCCAGCACCTTGAGGGGTTGCGCCCGCTGGCCGAGGCGGCGGGCGTGGTGATGGAAATCCTGACAGGCCGCGACAAGGGGCAGGAGCGCGCGGCCAAGCTGGCGGCCCTGAAGCGGGGCGATATCCGGATCCTCGTCGGCACCCACGCGGTGTTTCAAAAGGACGTGGAATTCGCCGACCTGCGGCTGGCCATCGTGGATGAACAGCACCGGTTCGGCGTGCGCCAGCGGCTGGAGCTGGGCAAGAAGGGCGCGGCGTCGGATGTGCTCGTGATGACGGCCACGCCGATCCCGCGCAGCCTCGCCCTGGCGCAATATGGTGACATGGATGTCAGCGTGCTGGACGAAAAACCGCCCGGGCGCAAACCGATCAAGACCGCGCTGATCAGCATGGGGCGCATGGACGAGGTCGTCGATCACCTGCGCCGCGCCATCGCCGAGGGGCGGCAGGCCTATTGGGTCTGCCCGCTGGTCGAGGAAAGCGAGGCGGTGGACCTCAGCAGTGCCGAGGAACGGTTCAAACGTCTGCGCGCGACCCTGGGCGAGGGCGTTGTGGGCCTTGTGCATGGCCAGATGCCGCCCGAGGAGAAAGACGCCGGCATGGCCGCCTTTCAGCGTGGTGAAACCAGTGTGCTGGTCTCGACCACGGTGATCGAGGTGGGGGTGGATGTGCCCAATGCGTCGATCATGGTGATCGAGCGGGCCGAGAGTTTCGGGCTGGCACAGCTTCATCAGCTGCGCGGGCGCGTGGGACGCGGCGAGGCGCAATCGACCTGCCTGCTGATGTATCAGCCCCCCATGAGCGAGAGCGGCCAGCGGCGCCTGGAAACCATGCGCGAAACCGAGGACGGATTTCGGATCGCCGAGGTCGACCTGGAGATGCGCGGCGCGGGCGACCTGATCGGCACGGCGCAGTCCGGGCTGCCCAGGTTCCGCGTGGCCGATATGGAAAGCCAGTCCGCGCTGATGGCGGTGGCGCAGTCGGATGCGCGCAAGCTGATGGTGGATGACCCCGATCTGACCGGCGCGCGGGGCGAGGCGGCGCGTGTTCTGCTGTGGCTGATGGAACAGGATCAGGCGATTCGTTTGATTTCAGTGGGTTAAGCCGAATAATCCCGAAAAGTTCACAAATGTTCTTAAAAAGTTCTTTACAATTGCTTTCCAAAATGAGAACAAAGTAGCAACTTGAACATCACCGTAAAGGAGCCACCCGATGCTCAGCCAGATCAAAACCGCCGCGACACGCTCCAGCGACACGCTGCTTGGTGATTTCGTCGGCGCCGCGGCCCTGATGGTGACACTGGTGGGCGGGCTTTATCTGCCCGGCCTGATGTAACGAATTCTGCCTGCGTCATTCCGTGCCGTCGCCGGTCTCGTCTCCTGTCCCAAGCTTGACGCGACCTGACACTGTCCCCTA
>JANSYB010000447.1 GCA_024742655.1 Paracoccaceae bacterium
ACCGAGGGCACGAAATGGCGGATTTCCTTTTCCAGCTCGCCCATCTGCTCGGCGAAGGGTTCGGCCTCGGGATCGAGATTGACCAGCACGAGCCCGCAGAACACCTCGACCTTGACCGGCTTGAGCGAGAACTCCTCCTTGCGGAACCCCTCGACATTCTCGGTGTTGCGCGCGGATTTCAGCGTACCGTCGAAATCGAAGGCCCAGGCGTGATACGGGCAGGTGATGATGTTTTTCTTGCCGGTTCCGCTGACCAGTTCGTGCCCACGGTGCGGGCACACGTTGTAGAACGCGTTCAGGTCACCCGTGCGGGTGCGCGCGACAAAGACGTTCTGATCATGGATGCGCACGGTCAGGAACTGGCCTGGTTCGGCCACCTGGCTGACATGGCCGGCGTAGAACCATGTCTTGTAGAAAATCGCGTCTTTCTCAGCCTCCCAGATTTGCGGATCATGATAGAACCGCGCCGGCAGCGTGTAAGAGTTTTTCGGATCGACGCGAAACGGCATGTCGCCGGGCATCAGGTTCAGAACGGGCAGAGTCATCGATTCCTCCTTGGCTTCTCACGTCACATTAGAATAGATTGGCCCTGCACCTGACAAACGCGAAATTCTATACCTTTTGAGCAAGTCCAGCTAATGCCACAGCGCCCCCTGCCCCCGCTCGACCTGTTGGAACCGTTCGAGGCCTCCGCCCGACTGGGCAGTTTCACGCGCGCGGCAGAAGAGCTGTCGGTCACCCAGTCGGCGATCAGCCAGCGGGTGCGCAAGCTGGAGGATCTGCTGGAGCTGACGCTGTTCGAGCGCGGCCACCGGACAATCACCCTGACGCCCGAGGGGCGCGAGCTGCTCAACGGGGTCAAGGTCGCGCTGCAGCACCTCGCGGCGGCCACCCATTCGTTGCGCCAACGCGATACGCGGCCCTTCCTGCGGGTGGGCGCCGACACCTCGATCGCGCAGCTCTGGCTGCTGCCCCGGCTGGAAAGCTATCTCAAGGATGATGCGCCGGTCGCACTCGACCTGATGTTCTCGGACGATGAAAAGGACGTGCTGAGCGCCGATGTCGCCATCATGCACGGGGACGGGCACTGGCCCGGCTTTGTCGCAAGGCTGCTGTTCAATGACGAGATTTTCCCGATTTGCGCGCCCGACTACCTGGAGCGCAACCCGATCACTCGCCCGGAGGACCTGCTGGACGCGGACCTGATCGATCTGGATTACGTGCACTGGAACTGGATGAACTGGGGCATCTGGCTGACCGAGGCCGGGATCGATCCGTCGCGCGCCCGCATTCTGATCCGTGCAAATGCCTACATGGCGCTGCTCGACGCCACGCGTGCCGGGCTGGGCGTGACACTCGGCTGGGCGCATATGGTGGACGACGACCTGGCGCGCGGGACATTGGTGCGCCCGTTCGAGCACAGCATCGACACCAGCTTTGGCTATTATGTGCTCTTGCGGCAGGGCGCGGATGAGGCCGCGCATGGTCTGGCGCAATATCTCTACCGGTTGTGCGGGCCCCGGTGATTCAATCGCCCATGCGACCCGTCGCGCCGTGCCCGTCGTGGTTTGGCCATTGAAGACGTCGGCACTATGTTGTTTGCTGGCGTCAACGACTCACAAACAGGGAGACTTCGGATGCGCTACCTTGCTCCGGAAACACTGGACGATGCCGTCCAGATGCTGGGCGCCGAGACCGGCGAGTGCCGCGTGCTTGCGGGTGGAACGGACCTTCTTGTGCGCATGCGGTCCGGCTTTGCCGAACCCGACACGGTCCTCGACATCAAGAAAATCAGCGGCCTGCGCGACATCACGCCCGAAGAGGGCGGCTGGCGTATCGGCGCGGCCGTGTCGTCGGCCGAGATGAACGAACATGCTGATCTGGCCGCCGCATGGCCCGGCGTGGTCGAGGCCGCCGGCCTGATCGGCTCCACCCAGATCCAGGGCCGCTGCACCATTGCCGGCAACCTGTGCAACGCCTCGCCCGCGGCCGACAGCGTGCCGGCGCTGGTCGCGGCGCGCGCGGTCGTGCGTGTCGCCGGGCCCGATGGCACGCGCGACATTCCCGTCGAAGAGGTGCCGACCGGCCCCGGCAAGACATCGCTGGCCAAGGGCGAATTCGTCGCGTCGATCTTTCTGCCGGCCCGCCCCGAGAACTCGGGCGACGCCTACCTGCGGTTCATCCCGCGCACGGAAATGGACATCGCCGTTGTGGGGTGCGGTCTGTCGCTGAAACTGGATGGCGCGGGCACCTGCACGGATGCGTGCGTCGCCCTTGGCGCCGTGGGCCCGACCGTCATGGTGGTTGATGCCGCCGCGGCGGCCCTGATCGGCACGCAGGTGGACGACGCGGCGCTCGATGCGCTGGCCGCCGCCTGTTCCGACGCCGCGACCCCGATTGCCGACAAGCGCGGCACCGTCGAATTCCGCAAGCACGTGTCGGGTGTTCTGGCCCGGCGCGCCGCCGTCATCGCAAAATCCCGCGCCGGAGGTGCAGCATGAGCAAGATCCACGTTACAACGACGATCAACGGCGACCCGACCGAGTTCCTGTGCGAGCCGGACGAAACACTTCTGGACGTGCTGCGCGACCGGCTTGGCATGACCGGCTCGAAAGAGGGCTGTGGCACGGGCGATTGCGGGGCCTGCTCGGTCACCGTGGACGGGCGGCTGGTGTGCTCCTGCCTCGTGCTGGGGGCCGAGGCCGATGGTGCCGAGATCGGCACGATCGAGGGGCTGGCGGACGGCGACCAGCTGCATCCGCTGCAGAAAAACTTCATCGAGAAGGCCGCCCTGCAATGCGGCATCTGCACACCGGGGATTCTCGTGGCCGCGAAATCGCTGCTGGATCACAATCCCAACCCCACCGAGGAAGAGACCCGGTACTGGCTGGCGGGCAATCTGTGCCGCTGCACGGGTTATGACAAGATCATCCGCGCCGTGATGGATACGGCCGCGGAAATGCGGGAGGCATCGTAATGGCACTCGACACCAAACAGACGCTCGATACGCATCAGTTCAAGGTGGTGGGCACGCGCCCGCTGCGCCCCGACGGGGTGGACAAGGTCACCGGTCGCGCGCGCTTTGGCGCGGATATGTCGGCCCCCGGCATGCTGGTGGGCCTCGTGCTGCGCAGCCCGCACGCCCATGCCCGGATCAAGTCGATCGACACGTCGGCGGCCGAGGCGATGGACGGCGT
>JANSYB010000455.1 GCA_024742655.1 Paracoccaceae bacterium
CGCAGGGGCCTATTGGCGCGGCGACAGCGACCGCGCGATGCTGCAGCGCATCTACGGCGTGGCCTTCACCAGCAAGGAAAAGCTGAAGGAGTACCTGAACTTCCTCGAAGAGGCGCAGAAACGCGACCACCGCAAGCTGGGACGCGAAATGGACCTGTTCCATATGCAGGAAGAGGCCCCGGGACAGGTGTTCTGGCACCCCAATGGCTGGACCATCTATACCGAGTTGCAGGATTACATGCGCCGCCGCCAGCGCGCGGGCGGCTATGTCGAGGTGAACACCCCGCAGGTCGTTGACCGCAAGCTGTGGGAGGCCTCGGGCCACTGGGACAAGTACCAGGAGCACATGTTCATCGTCGAGGTGGACGAGGAACATGCCCGCGAAAAGGCTGTCAACGCGCTCAAGCCGATGAACTGCCCCTGCCACGTGCAGGTCTATAACCAAGGCCTGAAATCCTATCGCGACCTGCCGCTGCGTATGGCCGAGTTCGGCAGTTGCAACCGCTATGAACCCTCGGGCGCGTTGCACGGGATCATGCGCGTTCGGGGATTCACGCAGGATGACGCGCATATTTTCTGCACCGAGGACCAGATCGAGGCGGAAACCAAGATTTTCATCGAGTTCCTGTCGGAGATTTATCGCGACCTTGGTTTCGCGGACTTCAAGGTGCTGTTCTCGGATCGGCCGGAAACGCGCGCCGGTGCCGATGAGGTCTGGGACAAGTCCGAAACCGCCCTGCTGTCGGCCACGCGCGCGGCCGGGATCGAACCGGGCCTCAATCCCGGCGAAGGGGCGTTTTACGGGCCCAAGCTTGAATTCGTGCTGACCGATGCGATCGGGCGGGACTGGCAATGCGGCACCTTGCAGGTCGATTTCGTTCTGCCCGAGCGCCTGAATGCCACCTATATCGGCGAGGATGGGGCCAAGCATCGCCCCGTCATGCTGCACCGTGCCACGCTCGGCAGTTTCGAGCGGTTCATCGGCATCCTGATCGAGGAACATGCCGGGAAACTGCCCTTCTGGCTGGCCCCGCGTCAGGTGGTCGTGGCCTCCATCGTGTCCGAGGCCAATGAGTACGTCGAAGAGGTCGCCGCCAGGCTGCGCGCGGCGGGCGTGCGGGCCGAAACCGATACGCGCAACGAAAAGATCAACTACAAGGTCCGCGAACACTCGGTCGGCAAGGTGCCGGTGATCCTTGCCTGCGGGATGCGCGAAGTGGACGAGAACACCGTGTCGGTCCGCCGCCTGGGCGAGAAACAAACGAAGGTTGAATCGCTCGACGATGTAACAAAGGCGCTTTCGACCGAGGCGACCCCGCCGGACCAAGTGTAACAATCGGCGAAAAATCGCGGGCGCGGCGTGAAATATTTTTGACACGCCCACCCGCAAAATCACTAAATCATAATATACTTCAATAACTTGCAAAAATTCTGCGGCCTCACACGGCCTGACGGGCGCGTGTCTGACGCTTTCGTGAGTGGGCATCCAAGCCCCTCTGAACGTACGCTTTGGTCATCGCCGGATCGGTGCCGCGGCCAAAAGGATCAAGAGGTTGTCCCACCGCACACCGTCCCCGGTGAACTGAACATGTAACCTTAGGGAGAGACCCCAATGTCGACCATTATCAAGACCGCTGCCATCGCTGGTGCCATGACTGCCGCTCTGGCCGCTCAGACTTCGACCGCCGTCGCCGCCGACCAGGTGAAGTGCTACGGCGTTTCGCTGGCTGGCGAGAACGACTGCAAGGCCGGCGCCGGCACCACCTGCGCGGGCAGCTCGACTGTTGACTATCAGGGCAACGCGTGGACGCTGGTCGACGCCGGCACCTGCGAAGGCATGGAACTGCCGGGCGACCGCATGGGCAGCCTCGAGCCGCTCGACCGCGACCTGCCGGAAGGCTAAGCTTTCAGGGATGCGCGGCCACGCGCCGCGCATCCTGCCCCGATCGTTTCATCATACGCACACAAGAGATTTGCCATGCTCGACAATGCGCCCCGGTTCCCGTCCCTGCCCGCCGCCCCCGGCGTTGGATACAAACCGCAGCATTTCGCGGATATCACCACGGATGCGCGCCCGGTCGAATGGCTTGAGATTCACGCTGAGAATTACATGGGCGAAGGCGGCCGGCCCTTGGCGCAGCTGCGCCACCTGGCCGAGAAATTCGCGATTTCCGTGCATGGTGTCGGCCTCAGCATCGGTGGCGAGAGCCGCCTCGACGCCGACCACCTGGCCCGGCTGAAACACCTGTGCGGCTGGCTGCAACCAGCCAGCTTTTCCGAGCATCTTGCCTGGTCCACGCATGACAGTCATTTCCTGAACGATCTTTTGCCCCTGCCCTACACCAACGCCACGCTGCAACGCGTGGCAGACCACATCGACGAGGTGCAGGAGGTGGTGGGCCGCCAGATGCTGCTGGAAAACCCGTCCAGCTATCTGGCCTTTGCCGAATCCACCTGGTCCGAGACGGCCTTTCTGGATGAGATTGCGAGGCGCACCGGGTGCGGCCTGCTTCTGGATGTGAACAACGTCTTCGTGTCGGCCACCAACCTGCAGCTGGACCCGCGCGCCTATATCGATGCCTTTCCGCTGGCCCGCGTGGGCGAAATCCACCTTGGCGGCCATGACGAGGACGAAGACGACCATGGCGCGCCCCTGCTGATCGACAGCCACGGGCGCGAGGTGGCTGATCCGGTCTGGACGCTGCTGGACTATGCGCTGGAGCGGTCCGGCGCACGCCCGCTGCTGATCGAATGGGACGCCGACGTGCCCGAGTGGCACATCCTGGCCGAAGAGGCGCGCCGCGCCGAACGGGCTTTGGCGCGCGTGCCCGCATGATCGTCGACCAGACCGAGTTCCACGACGCGCTTCTGGATGCCGCCCGGACGGTGCCGGAGGGCCTGCAAGATGGGCAGGGCCGCCCCGCCGGAAACCGGTTTTCGGTCTATCGCAACAACGTCGCCGTCAGCCTGACCGAGGCGCTGGAGGTCAGTTTTCCAGCCATCGTCAAGCTGATCGGCGAGGAGAATTTCAAGAAGGTCGCGGGCCTGTTCCTGCGCCGGCACCCGCCGACCACCCCGATGATCATGTATTACGGGGCGGAGTTCCCGGCGTTTCTCGAACCGTTCGAGCCTTTGCAG
>JANSYB010000228.1 GCA_024742655.1 Paracoccaceae bacterium
GTCAGCTTGCCCTTGGAATGCTGCGCCTCGATCCGGCGCTCTCCGCCGCCCAGGCGGGCCTCGCCACGGCGGCTTTCGAGTTCCTGCAGGATGTCTTTCATCTCTCTCCCCTTCGGTGACACGCGGGCCTGAAATCGCTGGTCGGAGTTTCGGCTGCTCGCTTGAATACGCGCGAACCATAGGCAAAGCGCGGCCCGAACCAAAGCAGAATCCGGCAAATTTGAAAACTTTGGGAAAGACAAAGATGCAAAACTGTAAATCTGCAAACTTTCCATGGCGTAATATGGACATCCCCGCCCCCGCCGCCTACCGCTTGGTCATGAGTGACCTCCCAAGGGCCCGGTTGCTGGACCGACAGACGCCTCCGCATATCCTGACGTTGATCCTGCTGGCGGGCATCTCGACGCTGGCGATGAACATCTTCCTGCCGTCGCTGCCGGGCATGACCGCCTATTTCGACACCGAATACCGGCTGATGCAGCTGTCGGTGGCGGTGTACCTGGCCGTGAACGCCGTCTTTCAGCTGGTGATCGGGCCGGTCTCGGACCGGCTGGGCCGGCGCCCGGTGATCCTGGGCGGCATGGCGGTGTTCCTGCTGGCCACGGTGGGGTGCGCCCTGTCCACGACCGTCTGGGTATTCCTGTTCTTCCGCATGATGCAGGCGGGCATCGTGGCCGCCATGGTGCTCAGCCGCGCCATCGTGCGCGACATCGTGCCGGAACGGCAGGCGGCCAGCATGATCGGTTATGTCACCATGGGCATGGCGGTGGTCCCCATGATCGGCCCCGCGATCGGCGGCGCGCTCGATGCGCTGTTTGGCTGGCAGGCGGTGTTCTGGGCGCTGCTGGTTCTGGGCGCGCTGGTGACGTGGCTGGCCTGGGCGGACCTGGGCGAAACCGCCCCCTTGCAGGGGCAAAGTTTCCGCGAGCAAGTCGCGGATTACCCGGAACTTTTCCTCTCGCCACGCTTTTGGGGCTACGCGATGTCGGCGGCCCTCTCCTCGGGCGCGTTCTTTGCCTATCTGGGCGGCGCGCCCTTCGTGGGCGCGCAGGTCTTCGGGATGGATCCGGCCACGCTCGGCCTCTTTTTCGGCGCGCCGGCCATCGGCTATTTCCTGGGAAATTTCCTGTCCGGGCGCTTTTCCGTTCGGATCGGCGTGAACCGGATGGTGCTGTGGGGCACGATCGTGAACGCGGCCGGACTGTCATTGAACCTGGCACTGTTCTATGCGGGCCTCGGCAGCCCGCTCAGCTTTTTCGGGCTGATGACCTTCATGGGGCTGGGCAACGGGATGACCATTCCCAACGCGACCGCGGGCGCCCTGTCGGTGCGCCCGCACCTGGCGGGCACGGCCAGCGGGCTGGCCGGGGCGCTGATGATCGGCGGGGGCGCGGCGCTGTCGGCCCTCGCGGGCGCATTGCTGGTGCCGGGCTCGGGCGCCTTTCCGCTGTTGTGGATCATGGTCAGCACGGCCCTGGCCGGGATCGGGGCGATCACGCTGGTGATCCTGCGCGAACGGCGTCTGGCGCGCATCTGAGCCCGCCCGTTTCGCAATCACCCCGATTGCCCCGGCCCGCGGAATTTGCAAAACTGCACGCCAGCTTAGCAAAGTGAAAACCCACGATGCCCACACAGAAACTCTATGCTGGCGCGAAACTGCGCGAAACCCGCCAGCGCCTCGGCCTGACGCAAAAGGATTTCGCGGCCAAGCTGGGCGTGTCCCTGCCCTACCTGAACCAGATGGAGAACAACAACCGACCGGTCAGCACGACCGTGGTTCTGGCATTGGCGCAGGAATTCGGCTTCGACGTGACCGAGCTGAGCACCGGGGATGCCGAACGCATGGTCAGCGACATGCGCGAGGCGCTGGCCGACCCGGTTTTCGCCGATGATGCACCCCCCCTGTCGGACCTGCGGCTGACGGCGTCGAACGCGCCCGCCCTGGCGCGCGCCTTTCTGGAGCTGCACCGCGCCTACCGCGAAACCCATGAACGGCTGGCCAGCCTCGACGAGGCATTGGGGCGCGAGGATTCGCGCACCCAGACCAGCCCGTGGGACGAGGTGCGTGACTTTTTTCACTACTGCGACAACTACGTCGATGCGGTCGATCACGCGGCCGAGCATTTCGCGGGCGGCGCCGGGGATCCGCGCCGCATCCGTGATCTGGCCGAAACGCGCCTCGAGTCGCTTGGCATCAAGGTCGCCGGCACCGACGCCGGCAAACTGCGCTCTTATGACAGCGACAGCCGCATCCTCTATCTGTCCAGCCGCATGGCGCCCGAAACGCGCACCTTCCAGATGCTCTTGCAGGTGGCGCTGCTGACCCAGGACAAGCTGCTGGAGGCGACGCTGGACCTGGCCCGCTTTCAGTCAGAGGCGGCGCGATCCATCGCCAAGATCGGGCTGGCCAATTACTTCGCGGGCGCGGCCCTGATGCCATATGGCGCGTTTCTGGCGGCCGCACAGGAGCACCGGCACGACCTGGAAATCCTGGCCGCACGCTTCGGCGCCTCGATCGAGCAGGTCTGCCACCGCCTGTCCACGTTGCAGCGCCCCGGCCACAAGGGCGTGCCGTTCTTTTTCGTGCGGGTCGATCAGGCCGGCACGATCACCAAGCGGCATTCGGCAACGCGCCTGCAATTCGCGCGCTTCGGCGGGGCCTGCCCGCTGTGGAACGTGCACCGCGCCTTCGAGACGCCCGGCCGGTTCCTGCGGCAGTTGGCCGAGACACCGGACGGCGTGCGCTACATCAGCCTGGCCCGCGACGTCAGCAAATCGGGGGGCCATTACGGCGCGCCGGTGCGGCGCTTCGCCATCGCGCTCGGCTGCGAGATCAAACACGCCGACGCGTTGGTCTATGCCGATGACATGGATCTGACCAATGCCCGCGCGTTCGAGCCGATCGGCATCTCCTGCCGTATCTGCGACCGCACCGAATGCCACCAGCGCTCCGTCCCGCCGCTGGAACGCCGCCTGCAGGTGGAGCCGGACGAACGCGGCGTACTGCCCTACACGGTCGGTTGACAAGGCGCGCCTACGGCGCCCAGCCTGTCTCGTCGTTGCCCTCCGGGCGCCTCCTCGGGGCAAGTGGCAAGGCAACGCCAAGGACCCGATATCCCACCTCTGGCAAGATCAGGACGCCTCCGGCGGGAGTATTTTCAGAACAATGAAAAACGCGCCCGGTTTCTTCTGGCCTGAAGTATCCCGGGGGTTTGGGGGCTGGCCCCCAAGGCCTGCGTGGCCCGAACGCAAAAATGAAGCGTGTGGCGCAGCCACGCATCAAGAAAAAACCCCCGGCACAGGCCGGGGGTTCTGAGTTTTGTCCGAACGTGACAGGCTCTTAGGCGAACCACCAACGCTCCATCCAGCGTTCGCCGTCCATGTCCCAGTTCGAGGCAAGATCGCCATGCGCCACGTCATCACCGACGGCAAAGACGTAGTTCGCGAACATCGGGATGATAACGCCACCGTCATTGGCCACGATATCCTGCATCTCGAAGTACATGTCCCGACGGGTGTCCTCGTTCAGCTCGGCGCGGGCCTTGACCAGCAACTCCTCGAACCGGTCGTTGCACCAGAAGCTGTCGTTCCAGTCGGCACCGCACTTGTAGGCGGTCGCGAACATCTGGTCCTCGACCGGACGACCGCCCCAATAGACCGCCGAGAACGGCTTTTTCATCCAGACGTCGGACCAGTATCCGTCATTGGGTTCGCGCACGACCTTGAGGTCGATGCCCGCGGCCTTGGCCGAGTTCTGGAACAGCGTTGCGGCATCCACCGCGCCCGGGAAGGCCGCGTCGGCCGCCGACAGGTTGACCTCGAGGCTGTCGATACCGGCTTGCTCGAGATACCACTTGGCCTTGTCCGGGTCGTAGGTCTTCTGCTCAAGCTCGGTGTTGAAGAACCGCTGGCCGGGTCCGATCGGATGATCGTTGCCGACAGAGCCGTAGCCGAACAGGATCTTTTCGACCAACTCTTCGCGATTGATGCCGTATTTCAGCGCCTGGCGAATGTTGTTGTCGGTATAGGGATCCTGGTTGGTGGACATCGCGAAAGTATAGTGCTGCGTGCCCGCGATGGATTCGATGGTCACGCCGGGATTGCGCCCCAGCAGACCCGCGGTTTTCAGATCGATCTTGTCGATTGCATGCACATCGCCCGACACCAGGGCCGTCGTGCGCGCGTTGGGATCGACCACCGCCAGCAGTTCGATACTGTCGAACCAGCCCACGTCCGAGCGCCAGTGATTGGCGTTGCGCTCGAAGGTCGAGCTGACGCCGGGGGCGAAGCTCTTGAGGGTATAGGCCCCGCAGCCATCGCCCGACTGCCAGTCGATCCCGCCATCCGTCGCCTTGCAGATCGGCAGGTGATAATCGCTCAGGATGAAGGGGAAGTCGGCATTGCCGGCGTCCAGCTTGAACACCACGGTATCGCCATCCACCGATATCTCGGTGATCGGCGCCACCAGCGGCCCGGCGGCCGAGGTCGAATCCTCGCCGCGGTGATGGTCGATCGAGGCCATGACATCCTCGGCGGTCACCGACTTGCCGGAATGGAAGGTCACGCCGCTGCGGACCTTGAAACGCCATTCGCTGGCATCGGCCGAGGCCTCCCAGCTTTCGGCCACGTTCGGCACCAGGCTGCCATCCTGCGCCACCTCGGTCAGGTAGCCGTGAATGCCGAAGCCCAGTGCCAGCATGTAGCCGTTCGACCACTGGCCCGGATCGAGCGTGTCGGTGGTCTGGCCATGGCCCTTGGCCACGCGCAGGTTGCCGCCACGCTTGGGCGCGGCCATTGCCCCGCCCATCGGCAGGGTCGCGGCCGCCGTGGCCGCAACGGTCGTTTTCAGAAATCCGCGGCGATCCAGAAGTCCGCCCTTGATGATCGACATGTCTCTTTCTCCCTGTGTTGATCGGTTCGGTCTTGCCTCGCGCAGCGCTTGCCGCGCGCAGGCCTGTTCATATGTCCCGGTGTTCCCCGCTGGCGCTTGCTCTTCTATGGTGGCACCTTTTTCCCGTCATTTGCTGGCGGTTATGCGAAAGCACGCGGCAACCGTAAGCCCATAGCGTGCAGTCCCGCAACGAAAATATCCCCTGTTTCAC
>JANSYB010000169.1 GCA_024742655.1 Paracoccaceae bacterium
GAAAGACGAGGCCAAGCGCGGCCGCTCCAAGCCCTGCGCGGGCTTCATCGCCGGGCGCACAGCCCCCCCGGGCCGCCGCATGGGCCACGCCGGCGCCATCGTCGCCGGCGGCAAGGGCGGCGCCGACGACAAGATCGAAGCAATGCGCTCCGCCGGCATAACCGTCGCAGAAAGCCCCGCAGGCCTCGGAGAGGCGGTGCTGGAAGCGATCAAGGGGTGACTGTGCGCGCCGCTCTTGTTCCATCGATGCTGGCACTGCTGGGCACACCAGCGGTGTCATCCCCCTTGGACGATGTATGGGCTCAGTGCTTTTACAGCGCCAAGCCGCATCAAGAGCGGCTTGAAACACTCAGAAGTTCGGGTTGGATTGATGCCGATCCCCAAGCGCAACGGCTGTCTGCGGCGGCCATGCTGATCAGTGGATACCTGTACCCCGATCCAGGTAATCCGGTCTTGCAAACAGACATGATCGCAACGAGCTTTTCCAAAATGTGGCCTGTGACGGTTCAATACCTGGCGGGTCAGGTAAGTGCCGACATGAACCGCATCCCGGGCGAAGAAGACGCCCATTTCGTTTTGGAAAAAGACGGCGCTGTTTTGTACCTGCATTGGCACATGGACGCGAAAAAGAGTGAAACGATGTGCACGGTGGCGACGGTGGACGCTTTCGACATTGCGCACGTTGCGGCACAGTCTGCCATCCCGTCACAGCCCTTTGACGTCCCTTTCGCCCGTACATACATGGCCAAGGCACCATTGATCGGGCCGGATGATGAACGCGCAGGGTTTATGCACGCATGGGCCACTGAACCGAACATGACCGTGCTCAAAACCTATGACCCCGACACGCCCCAGATCGGGCTTCTTCTGTCGACCTATGTCAGCATCTGGGAGTAAACCAATGACCGAGCATTCCCCCAACGACCAGTTCCACGCCTCCAGCTTCATGCAGGGGCATAACGCGGAATATCTCGAACAGCTTTACGCGCGCTACGCCAATGACCCGAATGCGGTCGACGAGGCGTGGCAGGCGTTTTTCGCACAGTTGGGCGATGGCGAGGTCGACGTCAAACGCGAGGCCGCCGGGCCAAGCTGGGCGCGGGGCGACTGGCCACCGCAGCCCGCCGATGACCTGACCGGCGCGCTGACGGGGGAATACCCGCCTGAACTGGAGGCAAAGAAGGCCGGCGAAAAGATCAAGGCCAAGGCCGCAGAAAAGGGCGTCGAGGTCAGTGACGAGGCGATCAAGCGCGCCGTGCTGGATTCGGTACGGGCTCTGATGTTGATCCGGGCCTACCGGATCCGCGGCCACCTGGCCGCCGATCTTGACCCGCTCGGCCTGCGTGAGACGCCCGCGCGGCCCGAACTCGACCCCAAATCCTACGGCTTCACCGAGGCCGATATGGACCGCCCGATTTTCATCGACAACGTGCTGGGCCTGCAGGTCGCCTCGATCCGTGAGATCCTCGAAATCGTCAAGCGCACCTATTGCGGCACCTTCGCGCTGCAATACATGCACATTTCCGACCCCGAGGAGAGCGCATGGCTGAAAGAGCGGATCGAAGGCTATGACAAGGAAATCCGCTTTACCCGCGAGGGGCGCAAGGCGATCCTGAACAAGCTTGTGGAGGCCGAGGGCTTCGAGAAATACCTGCATGTGAAATACATGGGCACCAAGCGTTTCGGCCTGGATGGCGGTGAAAGCCTGATCCCCGCGATGGAGCAGATCATCAAGCGCGGCGGCAGCCTCGGGGTCAAGGATATCGTGATCGGCATGCCCCACCGGGGCCGCCTCAGCGTGTTGGCCAACGTGATGGGCAAGCCCTATCGGGCGATCTTCAACGAATTCCAGGGCGGAAGCTTCAAACCCGAGGACGTGGATGGATCGGGCGATGTGAAGTACCACCTCGGGGCCTCGTCGGACCGGGAATTCGACGGCAACTCCGTCCACCTGTCGCTGACCGCGAACCCCAGCCACCTTGAGGCCGTGAACCCCGTCGTTCTTGGCAAGTCACGCGCCAAGCAGGACCAGTTGAATGATGCCGAACGCACGGCTGTTCTGCCCGTGCTGCTGCACGGCGACGCGGCCTTTGCCGGGCAGGGTGTGGTTGCGGAATGTTTCGGTCTGTCGGGCCTGAAGGGCCACAAGACAGGCGGCACCATGCATATCGTGGTCAACAACCAGATCGGCTTCACCACCGCGCCGCACTTCTCGCGTTCCTCGCCCTATCCCACCGATATCGCGCTGATGGTCGAGGCGCCGATCTTCCACGTGAACGGGGACGATCCGGAGGCCGTGGTGCATGCCGCCAAGGTCGCCACCGAATTCCGCCAGAAGTTCCACAAGGACGTGGTCATCGACATAATCTGTTATCGCCGCTTCGGCCATAACGAGGGGGATGAACCGATGTTCACCAACCCCATCATGTACAAGAAGATCAAGACGCAAAAGACCACATTGGCGCTTTATACGGAGCGCCTGGTCAAGGACGGTCTGATCCCCGAGGGTGAAATCGAGGATATGAAGGCCGCGTTCCAGTCCTACCTTGCGGACGAGTTCGAGGCCGGAAAGGAATACCGTCCCAACAAGGCCGACTGGCTGGACGGGAAATGGTCCCACCTTGATCGCAAGGACGAGGATTACCAGCGTGGCGAAACCGCCATCAAACCCGAAACCCTTGACGAGATCGGCCGCGCCCTGTCGGCCGCGCCAGACGGTTTTCCGCTGCACAAGACGGTCAGCCGCCTGCTGGAAACCAAGGCCAGGATGTTCGATAGCGGTGAAGGTTTCGACTGGGCCACGGCCGAGTCGATGGCTTTTGGCTCGCTCATGCTCGAGGGGTACCCGGTGCGTCTGTCCGGGCAGGACTGTACCCGCGGCACGTTCTCGCAGCGCCATTCGGGCCTGATCAACCAGAAAACGGAAGAGCGCTACTACCCGCTCAACAACATCCGCGAAGGGCAGGCACAATACGAGGTCATCGACTCGATGCTGTCGGAATATGCCGTTCTCGGGTTCGAGTATGGCTATACCCTCTCAGAGCCCAACGCGCTGGTGATGTGGGAGGCGCAGTTCGGCGATTTCGCCAACGGTGCGCAGATCATGTTCGATCAGTTCATCTCTTCGGGCGAAAGCAAATGGCTGCGCATGTCCGGCCTCGTCTGCCTGTTGCCGCATGGCTACGAAGGTCAGGGGCCGGAGCACTCTTCCGCGCGTCTTGAACGTTTCCTGACGATGTGCGGGCAGGATAACTGGATCGTGGCCAATTGTTCGACCCCGGCCAACTACTTCCACATCCTGCGCCGCCAGTTGCACCGCACCTTCCGCAAGCCGCTGATCCTGATGACCCCGAAATCGCTGCTGCGGCACAAGCTGTGCATCTCAAAGGCCGAGGAATTCACCACCGGCTCCTCTTTCCATCGGGTGCTTTGGGATGACGCGCAATACGGAAACTCCGACACGAAGCTGAAACCCGACAGCAAGATCCGCCGCGTCGTGATGTGTTCGGGCAAGGTCTATTTCGACCTGCTGGAGGAACGCGACAAGCGCGGGCTGGACGATGTCTACCTGCTGCGCGTCGAACAGTTCTACCCGTTCCCGGCCATCTCGATGGTCAAGGAGCTGGAACGCTTCAAGCAGGCCGAGATGGTGTGGTGCCAGGAAGAGCCCAAGAACCAGGGCGCCTGGAGCTTCATCGAGCCCAACATCGAATGGGTTCTGCAACGCATCAAGGCCAAGCACACACGGCCCCAATACGCGGGCCGGGCGGCCTCGGCCTCACCGGCCACCGGCCTTGCCAGCCAACACAAAGCCCAACAAGAAGCGCTGGTCGACACCGCGCTGACGATCGAAGGAAAGTAACCCATGACCACAGAAGTGCGCGTGCCCACACTGGGCGAGTCGGTGACCGAGGCGACGGTTGCCACATGGTTCAAACAGCCCGGTGATGCCGTGGCGGCCGACGAGATGCTGTGCGAACTGGAAACCGACAAGGTCACGGTCGAAGTCCCGGCCCCCACAGCGGGCGTGATGGGCGAGATCGTCGCCAAGGAAGGCGAAACCGTCGGTGTCGATGCCCTGCTGGCAACGATCTCCGAAGGCCAAGGATCATCGGATGAGACGCCCAAGGCCAAGACCCAACCCGCCGCTTCGGACAAGAACGGCGAGAAGGGAAACATCGACGTAATGGTCCCCACGCTGGGCGAGTCGGTGACTGAAGCCACGGTTTCCACATGGTTCAAGAAGGTCGGGGACAGCGTGGCCCAGGACGAAATGCTGTGTGAACTGGAAACCGACAAGGTCTCTGTCGAGGTGCCGTCACCCGCTGCCGGAACCATCTGCGATATTCTCGCCCAAGAGGGCGATACGGTCGAGGCCGGCGGAAAGCTTGCCGTGCTGTCCGGCTCTGCCGACGGAACGATCACACCCGATATCCGGCCCGAGCCGGCCAAGGCCGAGGACGAAGGCACGCAGTACACGACCCCGCCCGCCGGCCGGGATGTGGAGGATGCCCCGTCGGCCAAGAAGGCGATGGCCGAGGCCGGACTTTCCCCGGATCAGGTGCAGGGGTCGGGCCGCGATGGCCGTATCATGAAAGAGGACGTCGCCAAGGCCGCATCCGCTGCATCGGCCACTCCCGCCGTTTCGGCCGCCCCGGCCACGGCCCCGCGCGCGCCGGTGTCGGCCGATGATGCCGCACGCGAGGAACGGGTGAAGATGACAAGGCTCAGGCAGACCATCGCCAAACGCCTCAAGGACAGCCAGAACACCGCCGCCATGCTGACCACCTATAACGAGGTGGACATGACCGAGGTGATGGCCCTGCGCAACGAGTACAAGGACGAGTTCCTCAAAAAGCACGGTGTGAAACTGGGCTTCATGTCCTTCTTCACCAAGGCGTGCTGCCATGCCCTGAAAGAGGTGCCCGAGGTCAATGCCGAGATCGACGGCACCGATATCGTCTACAAGAACTTCGTGCATATGGGTATCGCCGCGGGCACGCCCACGGGCCTTGTCGTGCCGGTGATCCGCGACGCCGACCAGATGAGCTTTGCCGCGATCGAAAAGGCGATTGCCGAAAAAGGCGCGCGCGCGCGTGATGGCAAGCTCTCCATGGCCGAGATGCAGGGCGGCACCTTCACCATCTCCAACGGTGGCGTCTACGGCTCGCTGATGTCCTCGCCCATCCTGAACCCGCCGCAATCTGGCATCCTGGGGATGCACAAGATCCAGCAGCGCCCGATGGTGGTAAACGGCGAGATCGTCGCACGCCCGATGATGTACCTGGCCCTCAGCTACGACCACCGCATCGTCGACGGCAAGGGCGCCGTGACCTTCCTCGTCCGCGTGAAGGACGCGCTCGAGGACCCGCGGCGGTTGTTGATGGATCTGTAAATGCAAACTCAGCGCACCCTACACCGTCTGTAACGTGCGCATTCACTGCGCACCCTCTCACCTTGTGGTAGGCCCATGGCTCTGACCCCCGGCATCGCAATTCTACTCTGTGCCATTCTCCTGTTCGGCACCCTGGCAGTGCAAAAGGCGCTCATCCCGCAGGTCCACCCGGCGGTGATATCCGCCGGGCAGATCATCGTGGTCATTGCACTGCTCCTGTGGGCCAAACACGGCCAGCCCGAACCAAGCGCTGGCAGTTGGGGATTGGAAGACTTGTTGCGCATCATGTTCAACACCGGCCTGTTCATCGTCTGGGCAATCAATCTTGCCACCGGCTCTTCCATCGCCAAGGCAAAAAGGGGAACGCGCCCATGACCCCCGAACTCACCGCCCTCACCCTCGCGGCCCTTCTGCAAGTGGGCCAGCTTTGTCTCTACTCCGTAGTGGGGCAGGCGGCGGTGGGCACGCGCACCGCGCTCAAACCGCGCGACGAGGAAATCGAACTGCCGGGC
>JANSYB010000708.1 GCA_024742655.1 Paracoccaceae bacterium
CTGGCCAGCCAGGACCTCGACATTCGCGGGGCGGGCAACCTTCTGGGCGAAGAACAGTCCGGCCAGATGCGCGATGTGGGCTATGAGTTGTACCAGTCGATGCTGGAAGAGGCGATCGCCAAGATCAAGTCCGGCCAGATGGAGGGTTTGAGCGAGGCCGACGAGCAATGGGCCCCGCAGATCAACCTTGGTGTGCCGGTCCTGATCCCCGAGGAGTATGTGCCCGATCTGGATGTCCGCCTTGGATTGTATCGCCGTCTCAGTGGCTTGTCGTCCAAGGTTGAGCTGGAAGGCTTTGCCGCCGAACTGATCGACCGGTTCGGGAAACTGCCCCGCGAGGTCAACACCCTGATGCTGGTGGTGAGGATCAAGGCGATGTGCAAACGCGCGGGCATCGCCAAGCTGGATGGCGGGCCGCGCGGCGCCACGATCCAGTTTCACAACGACAAGTTCGCCAATCCCGCCGGGCTGGTGGAGTTCATCAAGGCGCAGAACGGACTGGCCAAGGTGCGCGACAACAAGATCGTCGTGCGGCGTGACTGGAAAAAGGACGCCGACAAGATCAAGGGCGCCTTTGCCATCGCCCGCGATCTGGCCGAAAAGGTCAGGGCCGCGAAGCGCGACTGAAACGGCGGCTTCGAAGGCTTGCGGCCCCCGCCGTTACAGTCGCGTGGCAATCACGGTCAGGAGCCGGTCGAGGCCTGATTCTGGCCCTGATTGTTGTTCTGGTTCTGATTGTTGGTCTGGTTTTGATTCTGGTTCTGGTTCGTGTTTCCGGCCTGGCCGGGGGTGTCGGGGTCGGTGCCCGGCGCACCGGGCGCAGCACCCGTGCCGCTGGTGCGCACATCATAGCCAAGCGCCTGCGCCTCTTCGGGAAGCAGGCACACATCGCCGGCCAGCACATATCCCGCCGGGCAAAACGCATTGCCGTACTTGTCGAATGTCGGCTGGATACCGACGGTCGTTTCTTCCTGCTGGGCGCAGGCCGCCAGAGCCGTCAGCGCGGAAATGAGAAGGATTTTTCTGGGTGATGAAAACATGTGCTGTCCCCGATTTCTGTCCACGTGGTGCACGCTCTTGGCAAGCGCGCGTCATGGGACCATAGGAGAGGACGCGCCCCACGCAATTAACCCAGGTTAATCATCGCTCTGGAGTATGATGTTCACAAGAGGCGACGCAGGGCGCGGATCGAAGCGGTCAACAGACCGGCGGTCAGGAGGCCCCATCCCCGCCCGTATCCGCGGGGTCGGTGCCATCTGCATTCTGCGCGGCCTGGAATTTCCTGACCCGGTCGAGCAACAGCGCCCGCGCGGCCATGTTGGCGCGCCGCACCCGCATCGACGTCAGAAACGCCTCTTCGGCCGATTGCGAGGTGGCCCCGAGGACATTGACGATCTCGGTTATGATACCGTCGTCGCCCGAGGCATCGACATATTTGATCACCTTGAGCGCCAGTTCGTCGGCCAGATCCTCGGTGACGCCCATCGGTTACCTCGTGCTCTCGGTCAGGCGCCGTTTGACATAGCCCGTCACGGTGTCGATCATCGTCTCCATGTGCGGCTCTTCGAAGAAGTGCCCGGAGCCCTCGATCTCCTCATGCGTGATGGTGATGCCCTGCTGCTCGTGCAGCTTGCTCACCAGCGCGTGGGTATCGGC
>JANSYB010000523.1 GCA_024742655.1 Paracoccaceae bacterium
AGGACACCAGATGAGCACATTCGACGAAGACCTGTTTCTCAAGGGGCTGGAGCAGCGCAAGGGCACGCTGGGGGCGGAGTATGTCGACAAGAACCTCGCCGCCGCCGACGATTTCACCCGCCCCTTCCAGGAGGCGATGACAGCGTGGTGCTGGGGATTCGGCTGGGGCGATGACGTGATCGAGCCCAAGACGCGGTCAATGATGAACCTCGCCATGATCGGCGCGCTTGGCAAGATGCACGAATGGGAAATCCATTGCCGGGGCGCGCTGAACAACGGTGTGACCAAGGAAGAGATCCGCGCCATCATCCATGTGGTCGCGATCTATTGCGGGGTGCCTCAGGGATTGGAATGTTTTCGGACGGCCAAGGCGGTGTTCGAGGAACGCGGTCTCTGATCCCCGGCTTGCACCGGGGGCGCCATGCTGTAAACCTTGGCCCGACCGCCAGGGAGACGCGTCATGTCCAAGCCTTGCATCATCTGCGTTGCGATCACCGGCTCGGTGCCGCAGAAATCCGACAACCCCGCCGTGCCGATCACGGTGGCCGAACAGGTGGAATCGACCCATGCCGCCTTTGAGGCCGGCGCCAGCATCGCCCATTGCCACGTGCGGATGGAGGATGGCACGCCCACCTCGGACCCCGACCGCTTTGCCCGGCTGAAAGAGGGGATCGAGGCGCATTGCCCCGGCATGATCGTGCAACTGTCGACGGGCGGGCGATCCGGGGCAGGGCAGGCGCGGGGCGGGATGCTGCCGCTCAGGCCGGACATGGCGTCGCTGTCGGTGGGATCGAACAATTTCCCGACGCGGGTTTATGAAAACCCGCCCGACCTCGTGGCGTGGCTGGCCGGAGAGATGCGCACCCACGAGGTGGTGCCCGAGATCGAGGCGTTCGATCTCAGCCACATCCTGCAGGCGATCCGGATGCACGAGGCGGGAGAGCTTTACGGCCCGCTCTACGTGCAGTTCGTGATGGGCGTGAAGAATGCCATGCCCGCCGACAAGGCGGTTTTCGACTATTACGTCAAGACGATGCAGGATCGTGCGCCCGAGGCCGAGTGGTGCGCGGCGGGGATCGGGGCCAATCAGATCGTGGTGAACGAATGGGCAATTGCCGCCGGTGGGCATACCCGCACCGGGCTTGAGGACAACGTGCGGCTGGATCGTGATACGCTGGCGCCGTCCAACGCGGCGCTGGTCGAACGCGCGGTGGCCTTGTGCGAGACATACGAGCGCCCCGTGGCCAGCCCGGCTGAGGCCCGCGCCCTGCTGGGCCTGAGGGCGGCGGCGTGACGCGCTGGGGCTGGCTGTCGGCGCTGGCGGGCGATGCCGCCACGCGGGACCGGCTGAGCGAGACGCGCCAGATCGCCGACATGCTGCGTGTCGAGGCCGCCTATGCGCGTGCGGCTGGCCAGTGCGGCAAGGTTCCCGCGCAGATCGGAGAGGCCGCCGCCGACGCGATCCCGGGCGTGCGGATCGACCTGGATGCGCTGGCAACGGCGGCGGCGCGCGACGGGGTGCCGGTGCCGGCGCTGGTGCGCCAGATCAAGGATCAGGTGCCCGCGCAGTTGCATCCGGCGGTGCATGCGGGCCTGACAAGCCAGGACGTGACCGATACGGCCATGTGCCTTGCGCTGCACGACATTCTCGAGGCGTTCGAGGCGCGGATCGTTGCCGTGCAGGCGGGCTTGTCCGCGTTATCGGATCGATTCGGTGACCGGCCCCTCATGGGCCGCACGCGCATGCAGGCGGCGCTGCCCGTGGGGGTGGCGCACCGGATCGCGCAGTGGTCGGCGCCCTGGCCCGATCATCTCGACCGCCTCGCGGCCCTGCGCCCGCGCCTGTTGCGGCTGCAACTTGGCGGGCCGGTCGGCACCCGGCAAAGCTTTGAGGGCTATGGCGACGTCATCGCTGCCGAGATGGCCCGGGATCTGGGCCTGATCGCGCCGCCGCAGGCCTGGCACAGCCAGCGCGAGGCGTTGGCGGAACTGGCGGGGTGGCTGGCGTTGGTGATGGGCAGCCTGGGAAAGATGGGCGCCGACCTGACGCTGATGGCGCAGCAGGGCATCGACACGGCCCGCATTGCCGGTGGCGGCAACTCCTCGGCCATGGCGCACAAGGCCAACCCGGTGCGGGCGGAACTTCTGGTCGCCTTGGCGCGGTTCGGGGCGGGCGCCGTGGCGGGCATGCAGGGCGCATTGATTCATGAACAGGAACGCTCCGGCGCGGGCTGGACGCTGGAATGGCTGGTGCTGCCCGACCTGATCGAGGGGTGCGGTGGCGCGCTGCGTCTGGGCGTGGCGCTGCTGTCGGATATCGAGGATATGGGTGAGCCCGACCGCCCCTGAAGGTGTGATCGAAAAGACTCAATCTGTTGAGAACCGTCCCGGTCCATCCGGGCAAAACGACGATTCCCGGCCCTGTTTCACCGTGGTCGCCCCCGGCGCCGAACCGGTCCGCATCCTTCTACTTTCCCTTGAAAAAAGGGGGTAAAGCCGACCGGTACCGGGAAAAGGAGGCCCCTCCGGCAGATGTGTGTGTGAAATTCGTCACAACATGGCCAACAACGCTTTTCGAGGGGGCAGTTGCGTTGACACTCGGGGGGTGTTTGGCCCATTCCATCTCCAAGCCGCAACTTGCATTGGTGCGGTGGAACATGAAACT
>JANSYB010000161.1 GCA_024742655.1 Paracoccaceae bacterium
CCCTTCGCCTGATACTCATGAATGTTCATTCAGGTTGTCCCTCCCGTTTCATATCCTGTTGACCGCGTCACTTGATGAGCGGCAGCAATGTCTTGAAGGCCGGTGTTCCGGCCTGGCCCATCCATTCGAACAGAACCATTTCCGTGGTCACGATCCCCGCGCCGCAGGCGCTGAGCCGTGCGATGCAGGCGGCCTCGCTTTCCAATGTGCGCGAGGCGGTGGCGTCGGACACCACGAACACCTCGATGCCATCTTCCATCAGGCTGGCGGCGGTTTGCGTGACGCAGATATGCGCCTCCATCCCGGCCAGAACGGCCTGCTTGCGCCCGAGCGCGGCAAAAGCCCGTGCAAAGCCGTCTTCCTCCATGCAGGAAAAATGCATCTTCGGGATGATCTGGGCCTTGGGTGTGTCGCGCAGTTCGGGTACGGTCTGTCCCAGACCCTGCGGATATTGTTCCGTCATCAGGATCGGCACGTCCAGTTCCTGCGCTCCGGCCAGCAATTTGCGCGTGTTCGCAATGGTTCGGGCAGGGGCCTGCATGGCCGGCACGAGCCGCTCTTGCATGTCGATCACGATCAGGGCCGAATCGGCCGCCCGGATAAGCATGTAATGCTCCTGAACAGGATGCGGGGCGCGGGGCGCCGCCAATCTGGTATACCACATACCATGAGTCGAATTTTGCTTCAACACCGTGAATTTGCGTGACGACTCTTTAATAGTGCGCAGGTAAGGCGGCGGCGTTGCCCGGCCGGTGGCGTGCTGTGCCGGGCGCGACATCTGAGTGCGGTTTCGCCCGGAATTTCAGACAGATTTTTCTGGGGAATGTCTGAATAAAATACTATTTTTACTCAATAAATACTCTGACTCCTTCGATCATTCACCTCTCTTCCGTGGACGGCGCGCAAGAGAGGTGGCCGGATCGCGGCGCAGAGCACTTGCAGAAGTGTTGAGCATGCCGAGAATAAACCGTTGCAATAATCTGGTATTTGGTCCATGGTATACCACAAGTGAAATGCGGGTTTATTGCGGCCAATTCGCCTAGTGGGCGACGGTGCGCGTCACACGTGAGAAACAGATGAAGCTGAAGCCGATCGCGACCAACTTCTCTCTCAAGGAGCACATCTACGAGATGTTGCGTGACGCGATTCTTGAAATGGATATATACAATGACAGCGTCGATCTGCGGCTCGATGAGCGGACGCTGGCCGAGCAGCTGGGTGTCTCGCGGACCCCGCTGCGCGAGGTGCTTGTCCGGCTGGAGCGGGACGGCCTGGTCGAGGTCAAGCCGCGCAAAGGGATTTTCGTGCAGCGCAAGACGCTCGAAGAGATCCTCGAGATGATCGTTGCCTGGGCTGCGTTGGAGAGCATGGCGGCGCGCCTCGCAGCGGAGCATGCCAGCGATGCAGAGATCTCGTCGCTGCGCAAGCTGGCCGCCAAATACAGTGTGACCCGCGCGGGCGCGCACATTTCGGAATATTCGGACGACAATATCCGGTTCCATCAGCGCATCCTTGAGATTTCGCAATGCGCGCTGCTCAAGACGATGGCGGACGGTCTTTTCGTGCACATGCACGCGGTGCGTCGCCGGGCCATGGGCGAGGGGGATCGGGTGTCGCGATCGGTCGTGGATCATATGGAGATCATTGAGGCGCTTGAGGCGCGTGATGCGGACGTGGCGGCCGACAGGGTGCGCCGACACACGATGCGCCTGCATGAGCATGTCGGTCGATCCTGGCGCAAGCTGGCCCAGGAGCGCGACGCAAAGGCGGCCGGAGAATGAGGGGCCGGGGCCGAGCGGTCGGCCCCTGGAACGGGAGGAGCAAAAGCAATGGCACCGGAAGGGGCAAGCACTATGGCTGACGGGAATGAAACGGCGAGCGTGGACAACCTGACCGACGGGTTTCACCTGCTGATTGACGCGCTGAAACTGAACGGTGTCGAGACGATCTACAACGTGCCGGGAATCCCGATCACGGATCTGGGCCGCTACGCGCAGGCGTCGGGTCTGCGGGTTCTGTCGTTCCGGCACGAACAGCACGCCGGCTATGCCGCGTCCGTGGCGGGTTTTCTGACGAAAAAGCCGGGGGTCTGCATGACCGTCTCCGCGCCGGGGTTCCTGAATGGTCTGACCGCGCTGGCGAATGCCACGACCAATTGCTGGCCGATGATCCTGATTTCCGGGTCGTCCGAGCGTGAGATCGTCGACCTGATGCAGGGCGACTACGAGGAAATGGACCAACTGGCGATTGCCAAGCCGCTATGCAAGGCCGCCTATCGCGTGCTGCATGCCGAGGATATCGGCATCGCCGTGGCGCGCGCCGTGCGCTCGGCGGTGTCGGGGCGTCCGGGTGGCGTGTATCTGGATATTCCGGGTAATCTGCTGGGGCAGGTCATGGATGCCGTCGAGGGCGAGAAGTCGCTGGTCAAGGTGATTGACCCCGCCCCCCGTCAGGTGCCCGCGCCCGAGGCGGTTGCCCGCGCCATCGAAGTGATGAAGGGCGCCAAGAAGCCGCTCATCATCATGGGCAAGGGGGCCGCCTATGATCAATCCGACGAGGCGATCCGCGAATTCGTCGAGAAATCCGGCTATCCCTACCTGCCGATGTCCATGGCCAAGGGCCTTTTGCCGGATGTGCACCCGCAATGCGCGGCAGCCGCGCGGTCGCTGGTGCTCAAGGAGGCGGATGTCGTCATCATGATGGGCGCGCGCCTGAACTGGCTTCTCAGCCACGGCAAGGGCAAGCAGTGGGGAGAGCCCTATTCCAAGAAATTCATCCAGATCGATATCGATCCCAGGGAGATGGACAGCAACGTCGAGATCGCCGCCCCCTTGGTCGGTGATGTCGGCTCCTGCGTGGCGGCGCTGAGCGAGGCTATGGGCGATAGCTGGCAGGCGCCGCCCGCAGAATGGACAGACGCGGTGTCGACAAAGGTCAAGACCAATGTCGAGCGCATGGCGGCCAACCTGCAGAACAACGCGGTTCCGATGAACTACCAGGGTGCGCTAGGATCGCTCAAGCGTGTCATCGCCGAGCGTCCGGATGCGATGCTGGTCAACGAGGGCGCCAACACGCTGGATTTCGCCCGTTCGATCATCGACGTCTACAAGCCGCGCAAGCGGATCGACGTAGGCACTTGGGGTGTCATGGGGATCGGCATGGGATCGGCCGTTGCGGCCGCGGTCGAAACCGGCAACCCGGTTCTGGCGATCGAGGGCGACAGCGCCTTTGGTTTCTGCGGGATGGAGATCGAAACCATCTGCCGCTACAACCTGCCGGTCTGTATCGTGATCTTCAACAACAACGGCATCTACCGCGGCGACGACACCAACTGGTCGGGCGGCGAGGATCCGGCCACGACCGTGTTCGTCGAAGATTCCCGCTATGACCAAATGATGCAGGCTTTTGGCGGAAACGGCGTCTATGCAACCACCCCCGATGAGCTATACCGGGCTGTCAGTGAGGCCATGGATTCGGGTCGCCCGACACTGGTGAACGCGGTGATCGACCCCGCCGCCGGCAAGGAAAGCGGCAACATCGGCAGCCTCAACCCACAATCCGTCGTGGCGCAGGCGCGTTACGGCGAGAAAGCCAAGAAATAAGCAGGACATAGGAAACAAGACAATGAAAGCTCTGGAAGGCGTAAAGATCCTTGACTTCACGCATGTGCAATCGGGCCCGACCTGCACCCAGCTGTTGGCGTGGTTCGGCGCGGATGTGCTGAAGGTCGAGCGCCCGGGCGTGGGCGACGCGACCCGCAAGCAGCTGGTGGATGTGCCGGGCGCCGACAGCCTCTATTTCACCATGCTGAACCACAACAAGCGCTCGATCGAACTGAACTCGAAAAACGAGAAGGGCAAGGAAGTCCTGACCCGCCTGATCGAGGAATGCGATGTGCTGGTCGAGAATTTCGCCCCCGGCGCGCTGGATCGCATGGGTTTTTCCTGGGAGCGTATCCAGGAGATCAACCCGCGCATCATCATGGCCTCGGTCAAGGGGTTCGGCCCCGGAAAATACGAAGATTGCAAGGTCTATGAAAACGTCGCGCAGTGTGCCGGCGGCGCGGCCTCGACCACCGGGTTCCTGGATGGACCGCCACTGGTGACGGGTGCGCAGATCGGTGACAGCGGCACGGGCCTGCATCTTGCGCTCGGCATCGTGACGGCGCTCTATCAGCGGGAAAAGACGGGTCGCGGTCAAAAGGTGCTGGCGCCGATGCAGGACGGGGTTCTCAACCTCTGCCGCGTGAAGTTGCGCGATCAGCAGCGCCTCAAGGCCGGCCCGCTCAAGGAATACAGCCAGTATGGCGAGGGTATCCCCTTTGGCGAGGCCACGCCGCGCGCGGGCAACGACTCCGGCGGCGGTCAGCCGGGCCGCATCCTCAAGTGCAAAGGCTGGGAGACCGACCCCAACGCCTATACCTACTTCATCACCCAGGCCGCCGTTTGGGAGAATGTCTGCGACGTGATCGGCAAGCCCGAGTGGAAGACCGCCGAAGGTTACGCCACCCCGCCCGAGCGTCTGGACAAGCTCAACGAGATTTTCGGCGCGATCGAAGAGTGGACCATTACCAAGACCAAGTTCGAGGTGATGGATATCTGCAACCCGCTGAACATCCCCGTGGGTCCGATCCTGTCGACCAGGGAACTGATCGAGGATGAGGGCCTGCGCGCCACCGGCACGATCGTCGATGTCGATCACCCCGAGCGCGGCACTTACGCGACTGTGGGATGCCCGATCAAATTGTCCGACAGCCCGGTCGAGGTGAAACGCTCGCCGCTTCTGGGGGAACATACGCTGGAGATTCTGCAGGAGGTCCTGGGATACGACGGAGAGGACCTGCAGCAGATCGTCGAATCCGGTGCCGTGGGCCAGGTCACCAAGACCGCCGCGGAATAAGAATAGGTGCGGGGGCTCCGGCCTCCGCATGCCACAGCATGAGCAAAAGCCAGCCCGGTCAACGGGCGGCAAAGGGAGGAATTCATGCGACTGATTGTTATGGGACAGCAAGCGTTCGGCAAGGACGTGCTGGCCAAGCTGATCGAAACCGGCACCGACGAGGTCGTCGCCGTCTATTGCGAACCCGACCGCGAGGGCAAGCCCGTGGACCCGATCAAGGAATATGCGCTGGAGCAGGGGCTGCCGGTTCACCAGCCCGCGAATTTCGACGATCAGACCGCGCTGGATACGCTGGCGGGCTTCGACGCCGACCTGATGGTCATGGCCTTCGTCAATGTCTTCGTGCCCGGGGCGGCGCGCGACACGCCGAAATTCGGGTCCATCTGTTTTCACCCCTCGCTCTTGCCACTGCATCGCGGGCCTTCGGCGGTGAACTGGCCGATCATCATGGGGTCGACGAAATCCGGTTACAGCTGGTTCTATCCCTCCGACGGGCTGGATGAGGGCGACAGCCTGCTGCAATGGGAATGCGAGATCGGCCCGGACGACACGGTGATCGACCTTTATTTCAAGAAGATCTACCCCTCGGCGGTCGACAGCGTTCTGCAGGTCTGTGATCTTTTCCGCGCGGGCAACCCGCCGCGGATCGTGCCGGACGAAAGCCAGGCCACCTATGAACGGCGCTGCACCACCAAACACTCACGGATCGAATGGCACCGCCCGGTCAAGCAGGTCTATGACCTGATCCGGGGCACCAACCCCGCCCCGGGGGCCTGGACCGAGTATGACGGCGGAAAGCTGGGCATATTCGACTGCGCCCTGGTGCCGGGTGACGGGATTTCGGGCCGGGTGCGCGCAATCTCGGAAGACGGCATCGAGGTGCAATGCGTGGGTGGCCGTATTCTGGTCAAGCGCGTGCGCCCCGAGGGCGAAGGCAAGATGGCGGCCAGCGAATGGGCCGCCAGTGTCGGGCTGGAGCCCGGCGCGACGATCGGAACTTGAATGACCAACCGGGCAAAGGACACGACATGAGCTACAAGAGTGATATCGAGATTGCGCGGGAGGCTGAGAAGCGTCCGATCCAGGAGATCGGGGACAAGCTTGGGATCCCTGTGGAGCATCTTCTGCCCTACGGGCATGACAAGGCGAAGGTGAG
>JANSYB010000401.1 GCA_024742655.1 Paracoccaceae bacterium
AAATACGGCTGCCTGATGCACGGCGTGGGCCTGTGCGATGAATGGCCTCTCGTCGCCTATCCCGACAAGGCGGTCGAGGGCGCCTTCAACTACGCGCTGGAGCCGGGCATGGTTCTGTGCGTCGAGGTTCTGGCCGGGGCCAAGGGCGGTGATTTCTCGATCAAGCTGGAAGATCAGGTGCTGATCACCGAGGACGGCTACGAGAACCTCACGAAATACCCCTTCGATGCAGCACTGATGGGCGAGATCTGAAACGGCAGCCGTGTCATGCCTGTCGCCTTTTGCGGCGGACAAACCCGGTGAGGAACCGAAAAATGCGCATTTTTCGGCCCGTTTTCTGCGCAGAAAACGGGGCCAGGGGCAGCCGTACTGAAACAATGCCCAGCCGTGCATCACCTGTCGGTGACGGTCCCGTTACATCTCTGGTATCACCGGACGCGGTTTCCTACCCTTGATGGGAATCGCAAAAGGACCGTGCCATGCCGACCGAACGTTTCACCTTCATGGGCCATGCCGGGCACGAACTGGCCGCGCGGCTGGATCTGCCCGAGGGGCCGCATCTGGCCACGGCGCTGTTCGCGCATTGCTTCACCTGCTCCAAGGACATCCCCGCCGCACGGCGTATCTCGGCGCGGCTGGCCGGGGCGGGTATCGCGGTGCTGCGGTTCGATTTCACCGGGCTCGGCCATTCCGGGGGGGAGTTCGAGAACACCACCTTCCGCACCAATATCGATGATCTTTTGCGCGCCGCGGATGCGCTGGCGGCACGCGACATGGCGCCGGCCCTGCTGATCGGCCATAGCCTTGGCGGGGCCGCGATCCTCGGTGCTGCGGGCCGGATCGACAGCGCACGGGCGGTGGTCACCATCGGCGCGCCCTTTGATCCCGGCCATGTCACCCATAATTTCGGCGCGGCCCTGCCCCTGATCGAAACCGACGGTGCAGCCGAGGTCGAACTGGGCGGGCGGGCGATCCGCATCGGCCGCGATTTCGTCGAGAACGTGCGCGGCGAGAAACTGACCAGGGACATCGCGGGGCTGAAACAGGCCCTTCTGGTGCTGCATGCCCCCCGCGACAGCGTAGTGGGAATCGAAAACGCCGCCGAGATCTTCAAGACGGCCAGACACCCCAAGAGCTTTGTCACGCTGGACGATGCGGATCACCTGATCACCGCCGCCGCGGATGCTGAATACGCGGCCAATATCATCGCGGCCTGGGCGACACGTTATCTCGACCTGCGCCCGCCCGCCCCGCCCCCCGGCGCGCCCGAGGGTGTCATCCGCGTCAGCGAGGCCGATGCCGAGGGCTTTCTTCAGGATGTGAATGCAGGGCCGAAACATCACGTGCTGGCCGACGAGCCGGTGGCCTATGGCGGCACCGGGCGCGGCCTGACGCCGTACGGCTTCCTGTCGGCGGGGCTGGGGGCCTGCACCTCGATGACCATCCGCATGTATGCGCGGCGCAAGGGCTGGCCGCTGTCGCATGTCAGCGTGGACGTCACACATGACAAGGTGCACGCGCAGGACGCGGGCAATGGCGGCCATGGCAAGGCCGACACTTTCACACGGATCGTCCGCCTTGAGGGCGACCTGAGCGAGGATCAGCGCATCCGGCTGATGGAAATCGCCGACCGTTGCCCGGTGCACCGCACGCTGGAACGCAGCGCAACCATTGTCACCAAAACCGGTTGAAGGTCAGACCGCGGCGCGGCCGTAATGCTCCACCATCGCCACCAGATCATCGGGGGGTGTATCGGTCTGCACATAGGCACAGGCATTCGGGCTGAGGCCGAAAATGGAGCCGTCCGAAAAGAACGACGTGTTGGTGACGAAAATCACCCGTGTATCAGGATGGCGGTAGCTGGCCAGGTCCGAGATCGCCAGCGCGCTGCCCTCTTCGAGACAGATATTCAGGATGATCACGTCGAACCGCTGTGCGTCGAGCGCGCTGGCCGCGCCATCCTGCCCGGCCACCAGGCACACATCCATCCCGCGCCGCTGAAGATGCCGCCGCCATAGCCCGCCAAGGGCCGGGTCGCTCTCCGCGATCAGGACCTTCATACTTGCACTCCACGTCCAAATCTGAGGAAAAGGTTAACACACCGGCCCGTCTTGCGCGCGAAATTGTTAACAAATAGTTAATTGCCGACCCGACCCGGGCCGGTCAGCACGATGGTGCTTGTTTCCGACCGCGAATCCCGCTTGAACACGGGACCGAACCCCAAGGATGAGGCGACATGACAACCTGGATCACGATCTGCGACACCTGCAAGCGCGACGACTGGAACGAGGCGACCCATTCTCGCCCCCATGGCGAGGACATGGCCGAACGTATCGAGAAACACGCCCAGGGCCGACAGGTCCGCACACGGCGCGTCTCTTGCCTGATGGGTTGTTATCATGGCTGCAACGTGGCCATTCAGGCGCAGGGCAAGCTGGCCTACACCCTTGGCCGCTTCGAACCGGATGATGCCGCCGCCGCGGCCATCGTGGACTATGCCGAACTGCATGCCGACAGCGAGACAGGGCAGGTGCCGTTCCGACAGTGGCCCCAGGGGGTGAAGGGGCATTTCATCACGCGTCACCCGGCCCTGCCGACAGACGACGCGTGACGCGAGCCCGCACCGAATGAGCACGGCCGCCATACTGTCCTGCGCGCTTGCGCTGGATGCCCTGCTGGGAGAGCCGCGCTGGCTGTGGTCGCGCTGGCCGCATCCGGCGGTGCTGATGGGCCGCGCCGTGGCCCTTGGTGAACGCCTTCTGAACATGGGCGGTCTGCGGCATGCCAAGGGGGTGCTGCTGATGACGGGGCTGGCCGCGGGGGCGGTTATCCTCGGTCTCGCACTTGGCTGGCTCGGACCGGTGGTGGAAATCGCGGTGCTGGCGATCCTTCTGGCGCATCGATCGCTTGTCGATCATGTGCGCGCCGTGGCCACGGGCCTGCGTGTCTCGGTCGGGGACGGGCGGCGCGCAGTGGCGCAGATCGTCGGCCGCGATACAACGGAGATGCGCAAACCGGACATCGCCCGTGCGGCCATCGAATCGGCGGCCGAAAATTTCAGCGACGGTGTGATCGCGCCGGCCTTCTGGTATCTGGTGGGCGGGCTGCCGGGCCTGCTGCTTTACAAGATCACCAACACTGCCGACAGCATGATCGGCTACCGCAATGACCGCTACGCGGCTTTCGGCTGGGCGGCGGCGCGGTTCGATGACCTGCTGAACCTGATCCCGGCCCGCCTGACGGCCCTGCTGATCGCGCTCACCCATGGGCAGGTGCGGCTCTGGCGCGACATTGCCGCCGATGCGCGGCTGCACCGCTCGCCCAATGCCGGCTGGCCCGAGGCGGCGATGGCCCGCGGCCTTGACGTGGCGCTGTCAGGCCCACGCTCCTATCACGGGCATAGACGCGATTTTCCCTTCGTGCACCCGGCGGGCCGCCACGCGATCGGCCCCGTTGAGATCGAGGCATGCTGCACCGCCTTGTGGAAAAGCTGGGCCGTCGGCCT
>JANSYB010000125.1 GCA_024742655.1 Paracoccaceae bacterium
GGGGCTGAACCTGCAGGGGCTGATGGTGGCCAGCCCGGCGAATCCGTCCGGCACGATGCTGGATCGCGCGGCCCTTGGCGCGCTGATGGGGGCGGCGGCGGATCAGGGCGCCAGTTTCATCAGCGACGAGATTTATCACGGCATCGAATACGAGGCGAAGGCCGTCAGCGCACTTGAGATCTCCGACGAGGCCTATGTCATCAACTCGTTCTCGAAATACTTCAGCATGACCGGCTGGCGCGTGGGCTGGATGGTGGTGCCCGAGGATCACGTGCGCGTCATCGAGCGGCTGGCGCAGAACCTCTTTATCTGCCCGCCCCATGCCAGCCAGGTCGCGGCGCTTGCGGCGATGGATTGCCACCAAGAGCTCGAGGCCAACATGGCCGTCTACCGCGCCAACCGCGCGCTGATGCTCAAGGGGCTGCCCGAGGCCGGGTTCGACCGGATCGCGCCGCCCGACGGGGCTTTTTATGTCTATGCCGATGTCAGCCACCTGACCGATGACAGCCGCGCCTTTGCCGCCGAAATCCTCGAGCAGGCCGGCGTGGCCGTCACCCCGGGGCTGGATTTCGACCCGGTGCGCGGCCACGGCACGATCCGCTTTTCCTATGCGCGCTCGACCGCGGATATCGAGGAGGGGCTTGCTCGTCTTCAACGTTTCATGGCAGCGCGGGCCTGATCTGATCGACGCGCCTTGGGGCAGGCTTTCATCGTTCCCCAAATACTCCGGGGGTTTAGGGGCTGGCCCCCAACCGGGCGTCCGCAGGCGGCACAGCCGCGCATTTTTGCTGCACCGGGCAGGGCGGTCGTGTATCGTGTGACCAACCAAGACCGAAAACGGCGGGCGAGCAGAATGATCCGGGCATGTCTGAGCGTATTACTATGTGTCTGGGCCGGCCTCAGTGCCGCCCAGGGCTTCAGCGGGCTGGCGCGGCTGGAGGCCGAAACTTCACGGATCAGCGATACCCCTGACGGGATCGAGATCGAACTGGCGTTGTCGCAAGGGGTGCCGTGGCGTGTCTTCACGCTGGATGATCCCGCGCGGCTGGTGCTGGATTTCCGCGAGGTCGACTGGCGGGATGCGGACGGGGGCGCCCTTGATGGGGCAGACCGCGTGCGCGCGGTTCGCATGGGGGGCTTTCGCGCGGGCTGGTCGCGCATGGTGGTCGACCTTGCAGGCCCCTTTGCCGTGCAAACCGGGGACATGCGGATCGATGCCACCACTGGCTCCGCGCGCCTGACCGTGGTCTTGCAGCCGGTCACGCCCGAGGCCTTTGCCGCCTCTGCCGGGGCGCCCGATCTGCCGGGGTGGCGCGCGGACCGCACGGCGCTCAAGGCAGAGCGCCGCCCGCGCCAACGCGGCGAGGCACCGCTGGTCATCGTGATCGACCCCGGGCATGGCGGGATCGACCCGGGCGCGGAACAGGGCGGCGAGGTGGAAAAGGAGTTGATGCTGCTTTTCGCACGCGAGTTGAAGGATGTTCTGGTCCGCGCCGGCGGGCTGGAGGTGATCATGACGCGCGAGGATGACAGTTTCGTCTCGCTTGAACGCCGGGTCGCCATCGCCCACCAGGTGCGGGCCGATATCTTCCTGTCGCTTCATGCCGATGCGCTCAGCGAGGGGCGCGCGCATGGCGCGACCGTCTACACCCTGTCCGACAGCGCCTCGGATGCCGCCTCAGCCGCGCTGGCCGAGCGGCACAACCGCGCCGACATGCTGGCCGGGATCGACCTGACCGAATCCGACGACGTGGTGGCCGACGTGTTGATGGATCTTGCGCGCATGGAAACACAGCCGCGCGCCGAACAATTGGCCAAGGCGATCAAGCTGGGCATCGCGGAACGCGGCCTGACACTCAATTCGCGGCCCATGCGCCATGCGGGCTTCTCTGTTCTCAAAAGCCCCGATATCCCCTCGGTCCTGCTGGAGCTGGGGTTTCTGTCCAGTGCGCGGGACCGCGAGAACATCACCGATCCCGCCTGGCGGGCCGAGATGGCACAGGCCGTGCGTGACGCGATAGTGGCCTGGCGCATCGCCGATGCGGCGGCCGCCGATCTGGTGCGGCAATGATCGGCCTGTGCCCGCCCGTGTCACGATTGTGTTTTGACGCCACCGGGCGCGATGCCTATATGACATCCAGACACAGCAGGGGGCCCGTGTGCTCAGACCGATCCTGACATTCTTCGGCACGATCTTCAGCTTGATGACCCTGGTCGTCATGCTTGTTGCGTTGAGTATCGGTGCGGTGTTTCACATCTACGGCAAGGACCTGCCCAGCCACGAGTCGCTGGCAAATTACACGCCGCCCACGATCAGCCGGATCTACTCGGGCGAGGGGCGCATCATCGATGAGTTCAGCCGCGAACGCCGCCTGTTCACCCCGGCCGAGGATATTCCCGACCTTGTCAAAGAGGCCTTCATCAGCGCCGAGGACAAGAATTTCTACAGCCACGCCGGGTATGACGCGCGCGGCATCGCCGCCGCCGTTGTCGAGGCCGTGCGTACCCGCGGACAGACCGTGCGCGGCGCCTCGACCATCACGCAGCAGGTGATGAAGAACTTCCTGCTGTCCGGCGACCGCCGGCTGGAGCGCAAGATCAAGGAGATCATCCTCGCCACGCGGATCGAGGACACGCTGGACAAGGAAAAGATCCTCGAGCTTTATCTCAACGAGATTTTCCTGGGCCAGAATTCCTATGGCGTGACCGCCGCCGCGCAGACCTATTTCAACAAACCGCTGCGCGATCTTGCCCCGCATGAGGCCGCGACATTGGCCTCGATGCCCAAGGCGCCGTCGGATTATCACCCGGTGCGCGAAAAGGAGCGTCTGCTCAACCGCCGGAATTTCGTGCTCAAGGAAATGTACGAGAACGGCTTTATCGACAAGGCCAGTTACGAGACCGAGGTGGCACAGCCGCTGCGCTCGGTTCAGAACGGCGATTTCGAACCCTTCTCGGCGCAACTGCCGCCGCGTGACTATTTCACCGACGAAATCCGCCGGCAGCTGAGCCAGGATTTCGGCGAGGGCGAGTTCTTTTCCGGTGGCCTGAACGTGCGGGCCACGATCGACCCGAACCTGCAGGAGGAAGCGGCCAAGGCGCTGCGGCGCCAACTTGAGCGCTATGATCGTGGTACGGGGCGCTGGCGCGGGACCGGCATCGTGCTGCCGGCCGGGGCGCTGGAGAGTGAAGACGCGTGGCGCGCGGCCCTGTCCGAGACCAAGGTGGCGCGCGATATCGATCTGGACGGGACATGGTACCCCGCCGTCATCCTGCGGATCGAGGATCAGCAGATGCGCCTCGGCATCGAAGGGGTCGCGGAAACCGAGGCTGAGCCGCATGTGGTGCCGCGTAACGATATCGCGTGGCTGCCCGGCAATTTTCAGGACACGTTCGAGCGCGGTGAGGTGGTTCACGTCCGCCGCATGGTGTCGGACGATGATGGCAGCTTTATCCGCTGGACCCTGCGGCAGGTGCCCGAGGTGCAGGGCGGGTTCGTTGCCATGGATGTGGAAACCGGCCGGGTTCTGGCCATGCAGGGCGGGTTTTCCTATCAGCATTCGGTCTTCAACCGCGCGACGCAGGCCAAGCGGCAGCCGGGCTCGTCCTTCAAGCCGTTCGTCTATGCCGCGGCGCTGGACAGCGGGTATACCCCGGCCACGATCGTCGTGGATGCCCCGATCGAGATCGACACACCGCAGGGCCTGTGGCGGCCGCGCAATTCGTCGAACAAGTTCTACGGCCCCACGCCGCTGCGAACGGGCATCGAACAATCGCGGAACCTGATGACCATCCGCCTGGCCCAGGAGGTCGGCATGGACGTGGTGTCGGATTATGCCGAACGCTTCGGTGTCTATGACCGGATGGGGCAGTTCCTCGCCAACTCACTTGGGTCCGAGGAAACGACGCTGTACAACATGGTGGCCGCCTACGCGATGTTCGCCAATGGCGGCGAACGGGTCCAGCCCACGCTGGTGGACCGGGTGCAGGACCGCTATGGCAAGACCGTGTACCGCCACGACACCCGCACCTGCACCGATTGCGATGATCCCGGGATCGCGCGCACGCGCGGGCCGCGCATCGTGTCGGACCGTGAACGCGTGATGGACGCAGTCACCGCCTATCAGCTGACCTCGATGATGAAGGGCGTTGTGGATCGTGGCACGGCCGCGGGGGCGATCAACCTGCCGGTCCCGATCGCCGGCAAGACAGGCACCACCAACGATGCGCGCGACGTGTGGTTCGTGGGCTTTTCCTCGACCATCGCGGCGGGCTGCTACATCGGGTATGACCAGCCGCGCGGGCTCGGCCGGGGGGCCTATGGGTCGTCCATGTGCGGGCCGGTCTTCCAGTCCTTCATGCAAAAGGCGATCAAGAGCCATGGTGGCGCCGAGTTCCGCGTGCCCGACGGCTGCGAATTCATCAAGATCGACCGGTTCTCGGGCATGCGCCTGTCCGGCGACGCCACTGGTGGGAACGTTGTTTCCGAGTGTTTCCGCGAGGGCGAGGATCCGATCTTCGGCATCATGTTCGACGGCGGCTTTGCCATGGGTGGCGATTTCGACATGTTCCAGGCCGGCGAAAGCGAGCAGGTCCGCGAGGTGACCACGTCGACCGGGGAGAAGGCGCAGGTCGGGCAGAAATCCAGCTTCGGCAATCTCAGCTCGGGTGGGCTGTACTGAGCACGGGCGCGATGCGGCGACAGGTGCGTGTGAACACGCACCCTACGTATTGCCGGACCCGGCGCGCTGCGGTATCACCCACGTCTGAGCAGACCCAAGGACAAGACCGATGCGCGCAGAGATCCAGACCCTCGTTTCCGAGATCGAGAAATCACTTGAGCTGTTGCGCCAGCGTTTGGGCTGGGAGACCGCCCGGCACCGTCTGGAGGAGTTCAACGCCCGGGTGGAGGATCCCAACCTGTGGGACGATCCGGCCAAGGCCCAGAAACTCATGCGCGAACGTCAGGCCCTGGTCGATGCCATCGACACCCATGACAGCATCAAGGCCGAACTGGAGGACAATGTCGGTCTGATCGAACTGGGCGAGATGGAGGAGGACGACGAGGTCGTCTCCGAGGCCGAAACCGCGCTGAAGGCACTGGCCAGGAAGGCCGCCGCCAAGGAGCTCGAGGCCCTGCTCAACGGGGAGGCGGATGCCAATGACACCTTCCTGGAGATCAACGCGGGCGCGGGTGGCACCGAAAGCTGCGACTGGGCGGCGATGCTGGCGCGCATGTATGTCCGGTGGGCCGAGCAGCACGGCTATACTGTGGAGTTGCAATCCGAGACGCCGGGCGACGAGGCCGGGATCAAGTCGGCCGCCTACAAGATTTCGGGCCACAATGCCTATGGCTGGCTGAAATCGGAAAGCGGGGTGCATCGGTTGGTGCGTATCTCGCCCTACGATTCGGCGGCCAAGCGGCACACGTCCTTCTGTTCGGTCTGGGTCTATCCGGTGGTGGACGACAATATCGAGATCGAGGTGAACCCGGCCGATATCCGTTTGGATACCTATCGCAGTTCGGGCGCGGGCGGGCAGCACGTCAACAAGACGGATTCGGCCGTGCGGATCACCCACCACCCGACCGGCATCGTGGTGACAAGTTCGGAAAAATCGCAGCACCAGAACCGCGATATCGCCATGAAGGCGCTGAAATCACGCCTCTACCAGATGGAGCTGGACAAGCGGAACCAGGCCATCAACGAGGCACATGAGGCCAAGGGCGACGCGGGCTGGGGCAACCAGATCAGGTCCTACGTCCTGCAGCCCTACCAGATGGTCAAGGATCTGCGCACCGGCCACGAGACCTCGGACACAAAGGGCGTGCTCGACGGGGACCTGGACCCGTTCATGGCCGCGACACTGGCGATGGACGTGTCCGGCAAAAGCCGCGCCGAGGCGCAGGGCGACGATCTCTGACCCGGCGCCGAAAGGCGCTGGTTCGGGCGCGTTGGCAATCGTCGAAACGGTCCTTGCGTTCCTGCTCCCGAGGTTTTCGATCGGGCGCCTGCGTGATCACTCCTTCAGCTCGATATTGCGCTCCTTGAAGGCCGCCGTTGCATTTGTGTGCGGGTATGACCTGTCCGGCACGGGAACGCCGAGGAAGTCGCAAAGCGGCGCCCAGCCGGACCCGAGCTCGTAGATCAGCAGGCGTTCTGCAGGGATTGCCGAGGTCACCGCGGCCACATGCGCTTCGAAATCGGCGATCGCGCGGTCTTTGGTTGCGAATCGCTCCCCGAGGAAGACCTCCACGAATTCCTGGATCTGGCGCATATGAGGCGCCTCGGGTGGCATCTCCGTTTCGCGAAAGACCTTGATCGTCTTGGCGTAGGACGCCCACCACCCCTCGGGATCACGGGTCGAAAGAATGACTTTTGCGTCCGGGTAATGCGCCGCCGCTTCGCGCCAGAGATGGGCGCCGGGCCAATCCACCTGGGATCGGTACCCGTCGAACAGCAGGTCGAGATCCAGCGGTGCCCCGCTGCAAAAGTGATCATGCCAGGGCTGGGCCTTTTCGGGGTTGTCCCGGATTTCGTGCATGTGGTGACAGGGTCCGAACCCAAGCACCGTCAAAGCCTCGCGCAGAGACTCGGTTCCTGTCCGGCCGTAGCCGGCGCCGATAATTTCCAATGCCATTCGCTGTTATCCTCAAGCAGATTCTGCTCTGTTCAAATCCAAAGCTGTTCAAAAAAA
>JANSYB010000610.1 GCA_024742655.1 Paracoccaceae bacterium
GTCACAGCCTTGGTCACGCTGGCGGGCGGCAGGCCGCTGCGCGCCTCGTAGCCTTCCAGCAGCAGGCCCGTTTTCACGTCGATCACCGAAAAGGACACGTCACCACCCAACCGGGCCTCGTCGATCAGGGCGGCGGCGGCGGCGGGTGCGTTCGGGGCGCGATTGCCCCCCGGCCTTGCCTTGGGGCGCAGCGACACCGCCGGTGCGCCGGCCTGCACGATCGTTCCCAGTGCTGTGACGGCACCGCCCAGAAAGACGCGTCTCGAAATCTCTTTCAACATGCTGTCAGTTAACCCAAGCCGAAGGCATCAGACAATCCGCTAAACCACGTTCCTTGAGATCACGTTTCCGACAGTCCCGTCCAGTCCCCGCGGGCGCGGATCGCCGTCGACGACATCGCCGTCATCGGCACGTTGACGAAACACCAGGCCGGCGGCGCCGCCTGCCCGAGAATCCGCCCCTGCCGTCCCGGCAAACGGGCATGGCGATAAAGGCGTGCCGCCTTGGACATGCGCGCCGATATCCGTTGCCCGGGGCGGGCCAGAACACCGACGGGAACACGGTGCATGATCTCGTGCCAGTCCTGCCATTGATCCAGCTGCGCCAGGTTGTCGGCCCCCATCAGCCAAACGAAGCGAACACCCGGCCGCGCCCGCTGCAGAAGGCGCAGCGTTTCGGCGGTATAACGCGTGCCGGCCTGAGCCTCGAAATCCGTCACCCGGATGCGCGGATGCTCCAGCAACGCGCGGCACGCCGCCATTCGTCGCGACAGCGGCGCCGGGCCGCGCGACTTGAGCGGGTTGCCGGGGCTGACCACCCACCAGACCTGATCCAGCGCGAACCGGCGCAAGGCCTCGCGGCTGATATGCACATGACCCGCATGCGGCGGGTCGAACGACCCGCCCAGAAGGCCGATCACCATGCCGGGACGCGTATGGGGCAACTGGTATTGCATGCCTTCCTTTCGCCCCCGGGCCCCGTGATGTCCAGCGTTTTCGAACCGGCCGCATCTTCGAACCCCTTGGCGGTGCGTGCAATTTTAGGCAGATCACCCTGCCCCGGCCACGGGTTCTTAACGGGCTTGTCCGACCCTTCCGGTAAAATCAGGCAGAAGGTAACAGTGGTGTCACAGCCTTGAACGTCAACTCCGACCCACCGGCACCATGGCCGGACCCGCCCTCGCCCGGCGGCATGAATGGTGCGTTTTGCGCCCGGATCCTGAAACGCGCGCGCGAGGCGATCGTGGTGCAGACGGTCGATGGCCGAGTGGAGTGGATGAACCCGGCGGCGGAACGGATGTTCGGCTGGCGGCTGTCGCAGGTCCGCGGCAAGCGCGGTATCGCGCTGGTCCAGCCTGAGCGCGACCAGACCGGCAGTTCGTTCTGCTATGACCTGGAGAGCCGCATTTTCGAGCGGTACCAGGTCAGCCGGCACCGGCGTCGTGACGGCAGCCTGTTCTGGAACCAGCAAAGTTTCACGGTCCTCGGCCACGATGAGGCCAGCCGCCGCATCGTGATCACCTGCCGGGACGTCACCGAGCAGGTCATGACCGAACACGCCCTGCGCACCGCGCAGGTCGATCTGCAACATGCCGCCTTCCACGACGATCTGACCGGGCTGGCCAATCGCGCACGACTGAACGCCTATCTGACGTCCGACCTCGTTCAGCGCCAGATCGCGCGCGGCGAAACCGGGATCCTTCAGGTCGATGTCGACAAGTTCAAGGAGATCAACGACACCTTCGGGCATGCCGCCGGGGATGCCACCCTGCGCCACGTGGCCGATGCGCTGCGCGGCGCGGCCGGCCCGAGGGATCTGGTCTGCCGCACGGGCGGCGATGAATTCCTGATGGTTTGTCATCAGGCGACCTCACCCGAGGCGTTGATGCGCCGTGCAGATCTTGTCTTGCAACAGGTCACGAAACCCCTGTCCTGGGCGGAGCAGACCATCCGCATCGGCGCCTCGGTCGGGGCCTGTCTGGCCAACGGTGAACCCTGGAGCGGAGAAACCCTGATCCAGCATGCCGACCAGGCCCTTTATGCCGCCAAGAACCGGGGACGCGGCCGGGTGGTTCTTTACACCGATGATCTGGGCCGGGCGCAGACCCTGCAAAACCAACTGGCCCGCGACCTGCGCA
>JANSYB010000177.1 GCA_024742655.1 Paracoccaceae bacterium
CGAGGGCGAGATGAACCTCGATGCCGCGCTTGATGCGGACCTGCGTGAGCGCCTGCTGCCCGACAACCGGCTGGAAGGAGCGGCAAACGTTCTGATCTTTTCCAACGGTGACACGGCGTCGGGCGTGCGCAACATCCTCAAGATGAAGGCTGACGGGCTTGAGGTCGGGCCGATCCTGATGGGCATGGGCAACCGCGCCCATATCGTGACCCCTTCGATCACGCCGCGCGGCCTGCTGAACATGGCCGCCATCGCGGGAACGCCGGTGGCGCATTACGGATGAAATGACGCCGCCGGAACGACGTCCCGGCGGCGCCTCGATGCGTCATAAGATTATCAGGTACTCAAATTCACTTCCTGGTGGGTTTCGTGCCGGGTTTCGCCGGCTTCTGCTTCTTGTCGCCCATGGCAACAGCACCTTGTGAAAGACGGGCCGGCCCAACGCCGCGCCCTGAAATACACGGTAGCACGGGCCGCCGGGCGAGGATCGCCTGTTTTCGACCCGGGCAAGGTCGAATTTGAATACCGCCGATGCACGGCTGGGAATCACCAGATTTGCAGGGGAAGGATTTGCAGTTTTGCAAAACACCTGCCGGTCGTACATTCGGAACCTCAATTCATCGGGTTTGCAAAAATTTGCAGACTGAATTGACCTGTTAGTGCAAATTTCATGCGATAATCTGACACGTAATCGGCCAAGTCTCTTGCCGGGGCGCCCTGCCCTCCCTTAACACATCTTCAACCGTCTGGAGGAGGATACGATGGGATACAAAGAGGTCTATGACAGCTGGAAACAGGATCCCGAAGGGTTCTGGATGCAGGCCGCGGACGCCATCGACTGGTTCGAGAAACCCACCAGGGCACTGAACGACGACAACGCCCCGCTTTACGAATGGTTCAGCGACGGCATGGTCAACACCTGCTGGAATGCCGTGGATCGCCATGTCGAGGCGGGCCATGGCGACCGGACCGCGATCATCTATGACAGCCCCATCACCGATACCAAGCACAAGATCAGCTATGCCGAGCTGCGCGACCGGGTCGCATCCCTGGCGGGTGCCCTGCGCGCCAAGGGCATCGAGAAGGGCGACCGCGTCATCATCTACATGCCCATGGTGCCAGAGGCGCTCGAGGCGATGCTGGCCTGTGCCCGTCTGGGCGCTGTCCATTCGGTCGTCTTCGGCGGGTTCGCCGCCAATGAGCTGGCCGTGCGGATCGACGACGCACAGCCCAAGGCGATCATCGCGGCCTCCTGCGGGCTGGAACCGGGCCGCGTGGTGCATTACAAGCCGCTGCTGGACGGCGCCATCGACCAGGCAAGCCACAAGCCAGAGTTCTGCGTCATCTTTCAGCGCGAACAGGAGGTTGCGCATCTCGAAGACGGGCGCGACGTGGATTGGCACGCTTTCCAGTACGGGGTGGAGCCGGCCGAATGTGTCCCGGTGGAGGGCAACCACCCGGCCTATATCCTCTACACCTCCGGGACGACGGGCGCGCCCAAGGGCGTGATCCGCGCGACGGGCGGGCACCTGGTGGCGTTGAACTGGACGATGAAGAATATCTACAACGTCGATCCGGGCGATGTGTTCTGGGCGGCCTCGGACGTGGGATGGGTCGTCGGGCACAGCTATATCTGCTATGGCCCGCTGATCCACGGCAACACCACCATCGTGTTCGAGGGCAAGCCCGTGGGCACACCCGATGCCGGCACGTTCTGGCGGGTGATCTCGGAACACAACGTGCGCAGCTTCTTTACCGCACCCACGGCCTTCCGCGCGATCAAGCGCGAGGATCCCAAGGGCGAATGCCTGAAGGATTACGACATTTCCTGCCTGCGCGCGCTCTACCTGGCGGGCGAACGCGCCGACCCAGACACGATCGAATGGGCGCAGAAGATCATGGGCGTGCCCGTCTATGACCATTGGTGGCAGACCGAAACCGGCTGGACCATCGCGGGCAACCCCGCGGGGGTCGAGGCGTTGCCGGTCAAGATCGGCTCACCCACCGTGGCGATGCCGGGCTACGATATCCAGATCCTCGACGAGGCGGGCCACCAGATGCCCGCGGGCGAACTGGGCGCGATCGCCGTCAAGCTGCCGCTGCCCCCCGGCACCCTGCCCAACCTCTGGAACGCCGAGGATCGGTTCCGCAAATCCTATCTGACCACCTTCCCGGGCTATTACGAGACGGGCGATGCCGGAATGATCGACGAGGATGGCTATGTCTACATCATGGCGCGCACCGATGACGTGATCAACGTGGCCGGGCACCGCCTGTCCACGGGCGGCATGGAAGAGGTACTGGCCGCCCATCCCGACGTGGCCGAATGCGCCGTGATCGGCGTGACAGATGAACTCAAGGGGCAACTTCCCGTCGGCTTTGTCTGCCTGACCAAGGGCGTGGACCGCGCCCATGACGAGATCGCAAAGGAATGTGTGAAGCTGGTCCGCGAGAAGATCGGCCCGGTTGCGGCCTTCAAGTTGGCCCTGGTGGTGGACCGCCTGCCCAAGACGCGGTCGGGCAAGATCCTGCGCGCAACGATGGTCAAGATCGCCGATGGCGAGGAATTCAAGATGCCCGCCACGATCGACGATCCCGCCATCCTTGACGAGATCCGCGAGGCACTCCAATCTATCGGGTATGCCAAGGCGTAACACATGGATCACGGGCCGCGGGCTGGCACTTCTGCTCGCGGCGTGGCTTGCGCTCCCGGCGGTGGCGGAGCAGCGGATGATCGAGGATTTCACAGGCGAAACCGGGAACTGGCGGTTCTTCACCGATCAGGTCATGGGCGGCGTGTCCGAAGGGCAGGCAAGGATCGAGCGCGAAGGCGACATCGCGTATCTGCACCTGACCGGCGATGTCAGCACCAAGAACCGGGGCGGGTTCATTCAGGCGCGCCGCGACCTGTCCAAGCCCCTGCCTGATGGCGCACAAGCGCTGCACCTGCGGGTGCGCGGGGATGGGCAGACCTATTTCATCCACCTGCGCACAGGCGCCACCTTGCTGCCATGGCAATATTATCAGGCCGCCTTCCCGACCACGGCGGATTGGCGGGATGTGACGCTGTCTCTTTCGGATTTCAAACCGTCCGGCCGGATGCTGCCGAAGGTGCCCAAGGCCGGGTCGATCCAAAGCGTGGCGCTTGTCGCCTATGGCCGCGATCACGCCGCGGATGTCTCACTGGCGCGGATCACGGCGGAATGACACGCTCATTCGAACTGTTCGCGGATCAGCCGCTCTTCCAGACCGTGGCCGGGATCGAACAGGATACGATGCTCGATACTGGATTCTGACTGGATTTCGACCCAGAGCACGTTCCTGATCCAGTTGCTGTCGGCATCGGCCATGACCGGCCGTTTTTCGGGGTCGATCACGTCGAAGCGGACATGCGCCGTCTTGGGCAGCAAAGCCCCGCGCCAACGACGAGGGCGGAACGCGGCGACGGCCGTCAGGGCCAGCACATCCGAGCCGATCGGCAGGATGGGACCATGCGCGCTGTAATTATACGCGGTCGACCCGGCGGGCGTGGCCACCAGCGCCCCGTCGCAGACCAGTTCCTGCAGGCGCAAACGCCCGTCGATCGTGATGCGCAGCTTGGCCGCCTGGGGGCCGGCACGCAGCAGGGAGACCTCGTTGATGGCCATGGCCTCGTGCACTTGCCCATCCTCTGCCTGTGCCTTCATAGACAGCGGGTTGATGACCTCTTCCTCGGCCTCGGCCAGACGGTCGAGCAGGTCGGTCTCACCATACTCGTTCATCAGAAAGCCGACCGTGCCGCGGTTCATGCCGTAGACGGGTATGTTCAGGCTTTGGGTCCGCAACAAGGTGTGCAGCATGAAGCCGTCACCGCCAAGGGCCACGATCACATCGGCCTCGGCCTCGGCGACATTGCCGAACCGCGCGACAAGCGCTGCGCGTGCAGTCTGGGCCAGCGGTACATCACTGGCCACAAAGGCGATTTTCCGTGTCTGTCCCATGGTCCTGCGTTTCCCGCACCGGTTTTGCCTGCGGATCGAAACACAAAAGCAGCGCCTGCGCCAGCGTTGCCGGACGCAACGCCGCATTTGTCGCTTTACAACCTTTAAAACACGCTATGTTTCCGATAGGAAATCACGAATATCCCACGCACGGAGTTGGAATCATGCCACATGACGGACAGCAGCCTTTTGTTTCAGAAGGTTTTTTCACCGAATCGCTTACCTCTCGCGACCCTGAAATCGCCAAGGCCATCGGTCTTGAGCTTGGCCGCCAGCGCGAAGAGATCGAACTGATCGCTTCGGAGAATATCGTCTCTGCCGCCGTGATGGAGGCGCAGGGCAGCGTGATGACCAACAAGTATGCCGAAGGCTATCCCGGCCGGCGCTACTATGGCGGGTGCCAGTTCGTCGACATCGCCGAAAACCTCGCGATCGAGCGCGCCTGCAAGCTGTTCGGCTGTGGCTTTGCCAACGTGCAGCCCAACTCGGGCAGCCAGGCCAACCAGGGTGTGTTCACCGCCCTGCTGAAGCCGGGTGATACCATTCTGGGCATGAGCCTTGACGCCGGTGGTCACCTGACCCACGGCGCCGCGCCCAACCAGTCGGGCAAGTGGTTCAACGCCGTGCAATACGGCGTGAAGCGCGACACGCTGGACGTGGACTACGACGAGATCGCCCGTCTGGCCGCCGAACATAAGCCGAAAATGATCATCGCCGGCGGCTCGGCCATCCCGCGCCAACTGGATTTCGCCAAGTTCCGCGAGATCGCCGACAGCGTCGGTGCCTATGTGCTGGCCGATGTGGCGCATTTCGCCGGGCTGATCGCGGCGGGTGAATACCCCAACCCGTTCCCGCATGTGCATGTGGCGACCACGACCACGCATAAAACCCTGCGCGGCCCGCGCGGCGGCATGATCCTGACCGATGACGAGGCACTGGCCAAGAAGTTCAACTCGGCCATCTTCCCCGGCATTCAGGGTGGCCCGCTGATGCATGTGATCGCGGCCAAGGCCGTGGCCTTTGGCGAGGCGCTGCGCCCCGAGTTCAAGACCTACATCCAGCAGGTGATCGCCAACGCCCAGGCGCTGAGCGACCAGCTGATCAAGGGTGGTCTGGATACCGTGACCCACGGCACCGACACGCATGTCCTTCTGGTGGACCTGCGCCCCAAGGGTGTGAAAGGCAACGCGACCGAAAAGGCGCTTGGCCGGGCCCACATCACCTGCAACAAGAACGGCGTGCCCTTCGACCCCGAAAAGCCGACCGTGACCAGCGGTATCCGCCTTGGATCGCCCGCGGGCACGACCCGTGGCTTCGGCGAGGACGAGTTCCGCCAGATTGCCGACTGGATCGTCGAGGTCGTGGACGGCCTTGCCGCCAACGGCGAAGAAGGTAACGGCGCGGTCGAGGCCAAGGTCAAGGCCGAGGTCGAGGCGCTTTGTGCCCGCTTCCCGATGTATCCCAACATCTGAACCGGGACACACTCAAATCAGGCCCCGCGTTGCCCTGTGCAGCGCGGGGCTTTTTCTTGGCGAGCTCAGATGAGGCCCTGCCAGCGCAACAACCCGATGACGAGTGCGCAAACCACGATCAGGTTGAACACCAGCGCGCCCAGCCATCCCAGGATCGCGCCCTTTCGGCGATCGGCGGGGTCGACCGTGGCGAGATGGGCATTGATTTCCTCGAATGCCTTGTCGACCAGAACCGGGTCAATCTGGCGCGCCAGCTTGGGGTGGGACAGTTTCGTTCGCGCCTCGGTCAGGACGCGGCCTGCACGGTGGATACGCTTGGGCAGGAGCCGTCCGGCCCGCCGCAACTGAACCCCGAAATCGCG
>JANSYB010000006.1 GCA_024742655.1 Paracoccaceae bacterium
CCCTCGAAGACGACCCAGCCCAGTTCCGGCTCCGGCCAGCCTTCGGGGTTCCAGATGCCGGTCAGGCCACAGGGCGTGCCGGTCTCTCTCCATTCCATGACGAAATAGCCATAACCATGCAGCGCCCAATGCCCGATGTTCAGGGCGAACCAACGCCACGCCTTGGGCCTGTCACGCTCCACGCCGAAGCCCGCAGCGCGGACCGGATCAGTCAGAAAGGCCGCACAGGCGTCGAAATCCGATTCCTGCGGCCCGCGCAGGATCAGGGTCTCGGTCTCAAGCCGGGGGATATGCAGCGCAAGCGTCACGTCAGGTTGCCTTCGCCAATAGCTGGCGCTGCGCCAGATGCCAGATCAGCATGCCCGCGACCATGGCGCAGAAAAAGATCAGGCCCTGCATGCCGCCATAGGACAGCGAGGCCATGGCCGGCCCCGGGCAAAGACCCGCCAGCGCCCAGCCGAGACCGAACAGGACCGAACCGCCGATCAGGCGCCGGTCCAGAAGCGGCTCGGGCTTGGGCGGAATGGGGGTGCCGAGAACGGCGGCCGTGCGGCTGGTCGCAACACGCCACGCGACCAGCATCGGCAGGATCGCCCCGCCCAGCACGAAGGCCAGCGTCGGATCCCATGCGCCGAAGATATCGAGCCAGCCCTGCACCTTGGTGGTGTCGGTCATCCCCGACACCAGAAGGCCCGCGCCGAACAGCCCGCCGGCAAGAAAGGCGAACAGCGCGCGCATCAGATCAGCCCCAGCAGGTGGCGTGCGATGGCCATCGTTGCCATGCCCGCCGCCAGATAGATCAACGTGGCCACGATGCCGCGCAGGGAAAAGCGCGAAATCCCGCAAACCCCGTGCCCGGACGTGCAGCCATTGGCCATGCGCGTTCCGGCGCCCACGGCCAGCCCGGCCAGTATCACGAGGATCAGATTGTCCGTCAGGTGGGTCGCCGGTGCGCCTGCTGTCATCGAAATCAGTGCCGGCACTCCGACAAGGCCCGCGAGGAAAGCCAGCCGTTCGGCAAGCGTGCTGAAACCGGTGCCGTCCACCACGCCGCCCAGAATGCCGCTGGCGCCCATGATCCGGCCATTGACCAGCAGGAACAGCGCGGCCGCGCCGCCGATCATCAGCCCGCCCAGCAGACCGTATATCCAGGACATCTCGATCATTTCTTCTTGCCGAACCCGCTCAGGCCCGGGGGCAACTGCATCCCGCCGCCCATGCCGGGCAATCCGCCCTTGCCACCGCCCAGTTGCTTGGCGGCCTGTTCCAGCGCCTTGGGATCCATCCCCGCGGCCATTTCCTCGGGCGAGGGGCCGTCCTTGCCGAACATGCCCTTCATGGCCTGTTTCAGCATGCCGCCCTTACCCATCTTGCCCATCTTCTTCATCATGTCGCCCATCTGGCGCTGCATCTTCAGAAGCTTGTTGAGTTCCGACACCTCCAGCCCGGCCCCCTTGGCGATCCGTTTCTTGCGGCTGGCCTGAAGGATCTTGGGATTGGCGCGTTCCTTCTTGGTCATCGACTGGATCAGGGCGATCTGACGGGCGATGATCTTGTCGTCGATACCGGCCTCGGCCATCTGTTTGGACATCTTGCCCATACCGGGCATCATGCCCATCACGCCTTCCATGCCGCCCATCTTCTGCATCTGTTCCAGCTGCATCTTGAGGTCGTTCATGTTGAACTGACCCTTCTGGAAGCGCTTCATCATGCGTTCGGCCTGTTCGGCCTCGATGGTTTCCTGCGCTTTCTCGACAAGACTGACGATGTCGCCCATGCCAAGGATACGCCCGGCGATGCGGTCGGGCTCGAACGTCTCGATGGCGTCCATCTTTTCGCCGAGGCCGACGAAGCGGATGGGCTTGCCCGTCACGGCACGCATCGACAGGGCCGCGCCACCGCGCCCGTCACCATCCATCCGGGTCAGGACAACGCCGGTCACGCCGATCTTGTCGTCGAACTCGGTCGCGACGTTCACGGCGTCCTGTCCGGTCAGGCCATCGACCACCAGCAGGGTTTCACGCGGGTTGGCGACATCGCGCACCGCGGCGGCCTGCGCGATCAGTTCCTGATCGATATGCAACCGGCCCGCAGTGTCGAGCATGTAAACGTCATACCCGCCAAGGGCTGCCTGCGTCTTGGCCCGCTTGGCGATGGCAACCGGGTCCTCGCCCTTGACGATGGGCAGGGTGTCGACGCCGATCTGTTTGCCGAGGATTTCCAGCTGCTCCATGGCCGCCGGGCGGTTGACGTCGAGCGAGGCCATCAGCACGCGCTTGCCGTCCTTCTCCTTCAGGCGCTTGGCCAGTTTGGCCGTTGTCGTTGTCTTGCCCGAGCCCTGCAAGCCCACCATCAGGATCGGCGCGGGCGGCGTGTCGATCTTGAGGGCACCGGGATCCTCGTCACCGGTCAGGGTATCGACCAGCGCGTCATGCACGATCTTGACGACCTGCTGGCCCGGGGTGACCGACTTGGTCACGGATTGTCCGGTCGCCTGTTCCTGAACCTTGTTGATGAATTCACGCGCCACGGGCAGCGACACGTCGGCCTCGAGCAGCGCCACGCGCACCTCGCGCAGGGCGGTCTTGACGTCGTCCTCGCTCAGCGCGCCCTGTTTCGTCAGCCGGTCAAAGACACCGGACAGGCGTTCGGAAAGATTTTCAAACATGCCGCGGCCTCCTTTGCCGGTTGCGGATATGCCAACCCAAATATAAGGGCGACGGTTCAAACGATAAACGCCCCCACGGGCGAAACTCGCTGGTGGGGGGCGATCCCGGGACAATCCCAAGGGACCGGAAGAAACGACGCCTTCCGGAATGTTGGGTGGGCTTTAGGCTCGGCCGCGGCCGGAGTCAAGTCTCGGTCCTTGTTTCCCGGCTGTGCGGCGGGATAGACCAACTGGCAATATGGAGGACACGACATGGATGCATCATCGGCTCATCAGGACAGTTTGCCTTTGTCTTCGGACGCGCTGCTGGCGCAAATGCGTGACGCGGGCGTTGATTTCGAGCTTTACCAGCATATCCCGCTGCGCACGGTCGAGGATGCCAAGACGGTGCAGGGCGTCGATGTGCCCGCGGGACCGGCACGCCTCAACATCAAGAATTTCTACCTGCGCGACCGCAAGAAGCGGAATTACCTTGTCGTGCTGGAACAGGATCGCGCCGTGGACCTCAAGGCGCTTGGCGCGACGATCGGGGCTGGCAATGTCTCTTTCGGGTCCGATGACCGGCTGATGGAGTTCCTTGGCATTCGACCGGGCGCGGTCAGCCCTCTGGCCATGGTCAACGGCGGGCCCAAGGGCGTGCAGCTCTGGATGGACAGAGCGGTGCAGGCGGCGACATTCATCCATGTGCATCCCTTGGTCAATGACCGCACCGTCGCGCTGTCGCCGGATGTTCTGGAGCAGCTGTTGACCGGCTGGGGCGCCGGGATCCACTGGCTTGATCCTTGAGACCGGCGACGGTGCGCCAAAGGCCATGAAGCAAAGATCAACCGTTTGGTTGAATATGAGGATTGCATGATTTTCCTCGAAATCGGCGATGCGGCGCAGGCGCACACCTTCGGAAAGAATATTAAAAACAAGGTTCTACATGTCATCTGGCCCTGCTTGACTCAGGCCCCCGGGCCGCATAGCACCTAGTCAACTGTTCCGGAGGGGCAAAGCGTGACTGATCCTGATGAGCGCGAGCGGCTAGAGCGGCTTGATGCACGGATCAAAGCGCTGAAAGAGAAGGATGCGCCTTCGCCCCACATGGACAACCATTACAGTCAGGCGCAGCTGGCCTGGCGCATGGTGATTGAGTTGGTGGCCGGTCTCGGGATCGGTTTCGGTATGGGGTACGGGCTGGATCTGCTCTTTGGCACGCTTCCGGTTTTCCTCGTACTGTTCACATTGCTGGGTCTGGCCGCGGGTATCAAGACGATGATGCGCAGCGCCGAGGAAATCCAGCGCAGGAGCATGGCCGAGGCGGCCGAAGATGACGACACGTCCGATACGGGCGAGGAAAAGAGGAAGAACAATGGCGAGTGAAGCGAAAGAAGGCGGCTCGGAACTGGTATTCCACCCAATGGATCAGTTCATCGTGAAGCCGCTTTTCGGGGATGGCCCGGTGGGCACCTTCACGATCACCAACGTTACCTTGTGGCTGGCCCTTGCCGTCATCGCCGTCGGGGCGCTGATGGTGCTTGGCTCCTCGGGGCGCGCAACGATTCCGTCGCGCATGCAGTCGATCGCCGAACTGGCCTATGGTTTCGTGCGCAAGATGGTCGAGGACGTGGCCGGCAAGGACGCGCTTCCCTTCTTTCCCTACATCATGACGCTCTTCATGTTCATCGTGATGGCCAATTTCCTTGGCCTGGTCCCGATGTCCTTTACCACGACGTCCCATTTCGCGGTCACGGTCGTTCTGGCGATGCTGGTCTTCCTGACCGTCACGATCGTCGGCTTCGTCAAGAATGGCGCGGCGTTCCTTGGCCTCTTCTGGGTCAGCAGCGCGCCCCTGGCCCTGCGCCCGATCCTGGCGATCATCGAGGTGATTTCCTACTTCGTGCGCCCGGTCAGCCACTCCATTCGTCTGGCGGGCAACCTGATGGCCGGTCACGCCGTGATCAAGGTTTTCGCGGGCTTCGCGGCCATTGCCGCCGTCAGCCCGATCTCCGTTCTCGCCATTACAGCGATGTACGGGCTCGAGGTTCTGGTGTCCTTTATCCAGGCCTACGTTTTCACCATTCTGACCTGTGTCTATCTGAAGGATGCGCTGCATCCGTCGCACTAAGGTCCGGACAACCCAATATCGAAACTTCCAATCGTAAGGAGATACATCATGGAAGGCGATCTCGCACATATCGGCGCAGGCCTGGCAGCAATCGGCTCGGGCGCAGCAGCAATCGGGGTGGGCACCGTGGCAGGCAACTTCCTGTCGGGCGCCCTGCGCAACCCCTCCGCCGCCGGCGGCCAGACAGCGACCCTCTTCATCGGTATCGCGTTCGCAGAAGCACTGGGCATCTTTGCATTCCTGGTCGCCCTGCTGCTGATGTTCGCCGTCTAATCCTTTCGGAACACGATCCTTACGGCCGGATGGGCGAGGTCTTGCCCATCCGGTAACCAGGCAAGTTCCCAAAGGAGAACGCTATGGCGACAGCGACAAACGGAGATACCGCAGGCACCTGCGTTGTTGACGGCTCTGCCGTTGGCATGCCGCAGCTGTGCTTTGACTGGTGGGGCAACCAGATTTTCTGGCTGGCGATAGCCCTTATCGCCACCTTTTTCATCCTGTCCCGGATCGCGCTGCCGCGCATCGCGGCCGTACTGGCCGAGCGTCAGGGCACCATCACCAACGACCTCGCCGCGGCCGAAGATCTCAAGGCCAAGGCCGTCGAGGCCGAGGAAGCCTATAACAAGGCGCTGGCCGATGCCCGTGCCGAGGCACAGAACATCATCGCGGCCGCCAAGGCCGAGATCAAAGCCGAACTGGATGATGCAACGGCCAAGGCCGACGCGGAAATCGCAGCCAAGGCCGCCGAGGGCGAAAAAGCCATCGCCGAGATTCGCGCCAACGCGCTGGAAAGCGTCAAGGACGTGGCCAAGGACACCGCCAAGGAACTGGTCTCCGCCATGGGTGGCAAGGCAGACGCGCGGTCGATCACCTCGGCCGTGACCGCAAGGCTGAAGGGATGATCGCGATGAAACAGACGATTGCAACGCTGATCGCTATCACTGCCGCCAGCCCCGCGCTGGCCGCAAGCAAGCCCTTCTTCTCGCTCAAGAATACCGACTTCGTGGTGATGCTCGGTTTCCTGGTGTTCATCGGCATCCTGTTCTATTTCAAGGTGCCTACCCTGATCGGCGGGATGCTGGACAAACGTGCCGAAGGCATCAAGTCCGAGCTGGACGAGGCTCGCGCCCTGCGCGAAGAGGCACAGACCCTGCTGGCCAGCTACGAGCGCAAGCAAAAAGAAGTGCAGGAGCAGGCGGACCGTATCGTGGCCCATGCCAAGACCGAAGCAGCCGAAGCCGCAGAGCAGGCCAAGGCAGACCTGAAGGTTTCGATCGCCCGCCGCTTGCAGGCGGCCGAGGATCAGATCGCCTCGGCCGAGGCCAATGCGGTCAAGGAAGTGCGCGACCGCGCGGTTTCCGTGGCCGTCGCCGTGGCCAAGGACGTGGTCGCCAAGCAGATGACCGCCGAACAGGGCGGACAACTGATCGACGATGCCATCTCGGAAGTCGAGGCCAAGCTGCACTGATATCGCCATCCGCGATTAATGCTCGAACAATCAGAACCCGGACCGCATGGTCCGGGTTTTTTCATGTCTCGCTGTCCTGGGTGCGTACGGCGCCAAGCCCGGCCTCACCCATCTGGCTGCCGATCTGCTCAAGCAAGGCGGTGCGGGAGGTTTCGGCAAAGACCGCGGGCAAATCGCCCAATTCACGTTCCCGCGAAACGACAGTGATCCGGCGCGACAGCCCGGCCACGGGCAGCGGCCTGATATCCAGCGGCATTTGCTCGACAAAACCGTCGATCAACAGCGTCGGCGTCAACAGGGTAAAGCCCATGCCTCGCGCGACGCAGGCGGTGACCATGCTTGAGCGGTCCGCTTGTATCAATCGCGGCACATTCAGCTTCAGTCGCCGCAGATGCGCCTCGGTCTGACGCCCGACACTGGTGGTGTCGGCGAAACGCACCAGTGGCAGCCGGGCCAGAATATCCTCGAGCCGCGTGGATGGCCCGTCATAGGATTTGGGCAGCACGAGCAGAAAGGCCTCGCTCAGCACCGGGTGCCGCTCCAGCCCGTCCATGTCGTAGAACGGGTTGGAACTGATCACGATATCGGCCCGCTTTGTACGCAGCAGGGTTTCATGATCGCCGCTTTGACCGGCGCGCAGGGTCATGTCCTGCACGCCGAACCGGTCCTTGGCCTGTTGCACCAGCGGCACCGACAGTGTCGTTGCGATCGAGGCCAGAATGCCCATGCGCAGCACGCTGATCGGATGCGGCCCCTGATGGCGCATATCCGTGGCCAGATCCGCAACGGAATTCAGGATGCGCGTCGCGTGGCGATACATCAGTTCACCGGCCTGTGTGGGTTTGACCGGCCGGGTGGAGCGGTCGATCAGCCGCGCGTCATAGGCCTGTTCGAGGTTGGCCAGATGCTGCGAGGCGGCCGATTGCGTCATGCCGACCAGACGGGCGGCGGCCGTCATCTGGCCGGTTTCAACGATGGCGACGTAGACCTCCATCGCCTTGAAAAGATTGCTGTCGCTTGAAAGACGTGCGGTCATGGAGCCTCCGGCAACGCAACGTATCATTAGAGTTTCTAATGAAGCACGGAGGCAATTGCCAGTGTCCCCGGAGGGGCGCAAGCTTTCCCTAGGGAGGATGCGACCATGGCGGATATCGCATTGCGCAAGCGAAAGGGACGGGGTGCGAAACGCCCGGGGCTGGAACAGGCCCGCGCCCCGTATGTGACGCGCAACATCGGTCCGCTACCGGTGCTGAGCCTAGAAGGGCTGGAGCTGATCGAGGCCAATGCAGACCGGATTCTGCAGGACACCGGCATGGAGTTCCAGGATGACCCTGAGATTCTTGAGCTGTTTGGCGCGGCGGGATGCGATGTGCGCGGCACGCGCGTCCGCTTTGCCCCCGGTTTCTGCCGCAAAACGATCCAGGCCACGACACCGCCCGATTACCGGCAACATGCCCGCAACGCCGCGAACACCGTGCATGTCGGTGGTCGCTCCACCGTGCTTTGTCCGTCCTGGGGGCCGCCCTTCGTGCGGGACCTCGATCGCGGTCGGCGCTACGCGACCTATGAGGACTTCGTCACGCTGGTGAAACTACACCAGACGATTCCGTGGCTGCATCATTCGGGCGGCGTCGTATGTGAACCGGTGGATCTTCCGGCCAGCACCCGGCACCTTGATATGCTCTATGCCCATTTCCGCTGGTCCGACCGGCCAGTGATGGGCGCCTTTATCGGAGCCGAGCGGGCAGGCCATGCGATCGACATGGCGAAGATCGTTTTCGAAATGTCCGACCTCGCCGAACAGCCGGTGCTTTACGGTGTTTCCAATACCAACGCGCCGCTCGTGCTGGATGCCAAGATGTCCGGCGCACTCAAGACCTATGCCCGCGCCGGACAACCGGTCGCCGTGACGCCCTGGGTTTTGACCGGCGCGATGAGCCCCTGCACCGTGGCCGGAACGCTGGCGCAGGTTCTGGCCGAGGCCATGGCGGGGCTCGCGCTTGCGCAATTGATCCGGCCCGGTGCGCCCGGTTTGATGGGCACGTTCGCCTCGACCATGTCGATGCAATCGGGCGCGCCGACCTTTGGCACGCCCGAGGCCGGACAGATGGTGCTGGCGGCCGGACAACTGGCCCGCCGGCTGGGCGTGCCGTTTCACACGGTCGGCACCTTGTCGGCCTCGAAGGTTCCCGACGCCCAAAGTCAGCAGGAAGCGACCTGGGGTCTGATGATGGCGATGTTCGCGGGCGCACACATGATAAACCATGCGACAGGCTGGCTGGAAGGCGGGCTGGTGACCGGGTTCGAAAAGACGATGATCGATGCCGACCTGTGCGGCAAGCTGCAGCGGTTTTTCGAAGGCATCGACCTGAGCGAGAATGCCCAGGCCATGGACGCGATCGCACAGACCGGACCCGGGCAGCATTTCCTGGGCTCCGCCCATACGCAGGCCAATTTTCTGACCGCGCTTTTCCGGCCCGAGACGCCGGATAACACGTCCTATGAACAGTGGGAGGCCGCCGGTGGCATGGACACGGCGCAGCGCGCCAACGCATTGTGGAAGGCTCATCTGGACGCCTATGAAGATCCGGGTCTCGACCCCGCCATTGACGAGGCGCTGCGCGACTATGTGGCCCGCACCAAGGCGGCGATCGGAGAAGAGGCGTATTTCTGATGAGTTTTGAGCGGGGTCCCAAAATTCTTGCAAGAATTTTGCCCGGAATTTTTGAAAATTCTGGTGCCTTGAGGATCATGCGATGACCCGGACCGTTATCATCGGCGGCGGGGCCAACGGTCTCAGCCTGGCCCGGCACCTGGCGCGGCGTGGGGAAGACACCCTGCTGCTGGAGCGCAACCAGCTGACCAGTGGGACCACGTGGCATGCGGCGGGCATCGTGGGCCCGCTGCGGGCCACACCCAACATGACGCGGCTGGCGATGGAGGCGATCACGCTTTTCCCAGAACTGGAGGCGGAGACGGGCATGAGCACCGGCTATCGCCGCACCGGTGGATACTGGCTGGCACGCGTGCCCGAGCGCATGGATGAACTCCGACGGATCGCAGCCCTCGGCCGTCATGTCGGAATTGGACCGCGAATCGTGGCACCGGATGAGGTGACCTGCCCCGGCCTTGATCTGTCCGGGCATGTCGGGGCCTTGGCCGTGGCCGAGGATGCCAATGTCAATCCCGTCGATCTTTGTATGGCCTATGCGCGCTCGGCCCGGGCGGCGGGGGCGGTGATCCGCGAAGGCGCCGAGGCCCGGGACATCCTGATCCGCAACCAAACGGTGACCGGTGTGCGACTGGCGGACGGGGAGGTGATCGAGGCCGACCGCGTGGCCCTCTGCGCCGGTGCCTGGTCGAAGCCACTGGCCGCGGCAGCGGGTCTGGCGCTGCCCCTGCAGGCAGTAGAGCACATGTATGTCGTCACCCGACCCATCGACGACTTGCCGGACCCTTTTCCGGTTTTGCGTGATCTGGACGCGGGCATCTACATCAAGGGCGATGCGGGCAAGCTGGTGATCGGCGGGTTCGAGCCGCAGGCCAAGTGCTGGAATGCCTTCGGTCCCGAGGGCAACCGGCCCTTTCTGGAACTGCCCGAAGACTGGGACCAGTTCATGCCGTTCATGCAGGCCGCGCTGAACCTGATGCCCGGACTGTCCGATGTCGGCATCCAGCATTTTATGAACGGCCCCGAAAGCTTCACCGCCGATACCCGCCCGTTGATCGGCCCGGTGCCGGGGGTCGGCGGATTCTACGTGGCCGCTGGCATGAATTCGGTCGGGGTCATGTCCTCGGCAGGGATCGGGCGGTTGCTGGCCGGCTGGATGCTGGATGGACGCCCGGAATGGGACGCCTGGGAAGTGGATATCGCTCGTGCCGATCCATTGACCGCGACCGATGCGCATATGACAGCGCGGATGCAGGAGGCCGTGGCGGATCTCTTTGCCCTGCACTGGCCGGGCAAGCAGCCCGTGGCCGGTCGTGGCCTGCGAAAATCGGTCCTGCACGACCGATGGGCGGCCCGCGGCGCGGTCTTCGGCCTGACCGCCGGATGGGAGCGCGGTCTGTGGTATGCGAGGGACCAGCAAGAACGTGCGCTAGCCTATTCTGTTTCCGATCAGCCATGGTGGCCCATCGCCGCGCGTGAGGCGGCAAGGATGGAGGCTGACGCCGTGTTGCTCGATCTTTCGCCGTTCACGAAGATCGACGTGACCGGCCCGGGTGCGACGGCGTTCCTCAACGCCAATTGCGCCGCACAGATGGATGTGGCCGTTGGCCGTGCGGTCTATACCCCGGTGCTGAATGAGGCGGGCGGGATAGAGATGGACGTGACGATCACCCGGACGGGTGACGAGGCATTCCGGCTTACCTCGGGGGCGGCGACCCGGTGGCGCGATCTGGGCTTGCTGTGTCAGCGCGCCGTGGGGGTGGACTTGGCGGTGACTGACCGGACCGAAGACGAGGCGGTGATCGGGGTCATGGGCGCGGGATCGCGTGCCCTGTTGGCCGCACTTTCACCGGATGATTGGCAGGGTTTCGCTTTTGCAACGTCGCGAGAGATCAAGATTGCGGGGCAACATTGTCGCGCCACGAGGATCAGCTTTGTCGGAGAACTCGGCTGGGAAATCACTGTGCCTGTCGCGATGGCCGAAACCGTTTTCGATGCGCTTGTGGCCGCTGGGGCACAGCCGATGGGCCACTATGCGCTGGATGGCTGCCGGATCGAAAAGGGCTTCAAGCATTGGGGCCATGACCTTGGCCCCGAGATCACGCCGCTTGAGGCCGGGCTTGGCTTTACCATCGACTGGTCCAAGGACTTTGTGGGCAGGACGGCGTTGGAACGGCAGAAGGCCGAAGGGGTTTCACGGCGACTTTGCCTGCTGCAGGCCGAAGGCGGGCCACTGCTCTTGCATGATGAGCCGGTGTGGAACGACGGCCGCATCGTGGGGCTGACCACGTCCGGCGCGCGCGGGCCGCGCACGGGGTTGGACCTGTGTTTCGGGCTGATCGAGGTGGCGCAAGGCGAAACGCTGGCCGAGACAGCCCAAAGGCTGTTCGAGGTCGAAGTGGCCGGCGCGTGCTATCCCGCGCGGGTGCTGGCGCGGCCACCCTTTGATCCGGATGGGAAAAGGATGCGGGCATGACGGATGTGCAGGTTGTCATCATTGGCGGGGGGGCGATGGGCACGTCGCTGCTGTACCACCTCGTCAAGGCCGGCTGGTCGGATGTTGTGCTGGTCGAGAAGAACGACCTGACCCATGGCTCCACCTGGCATGCGGCGGGGCTGTGCACGCATTTCGCCCATAACCCCACGATCCAGGAACTGCGCGCCACCTCGGTACGGCTATATCGCGATATCCTGCCCCAAGAGACGGGCCAGAATTGCGGCTTTCATCGTTCGGGCGCGATGCGGATCACGCGCAACCCGGACCGCATGGATGAGTTTCGGCATGTCGCGGGCCTGTCGGATTTCACCGGCTACCTGCTGGAGGTTCTGACGCCTGAGCGCATTGCCGAGTTGCATCCGCTGGCCCGGCTGGACGGGTTGCTGGGCGGGATTTACGAGCCAGATGACGGCCATGTCGACCCCAGCCTGGCCACCAACGCCATGGCGCAGGTGGCGGTGCAGGGTGGCGGCGTGATCCGGCGCTACGAACCGGTGCGGGCCATTCGCCGCGAGGGGCGCACGTGGGTCGTCGAGACGCAAAAGGCCACCTATAACGCGTGGCACGTAGTCAATGCCGCGGGCACATGGGGATTTGAGATCGGCCAGATGATGGGCGTGAATGTGCCCTCGGTGCCGGTGCTGCACCAGTATCTGGTGACCGATACGATCCCGGCCGTGGCCGACCGGATCGCACAGGGCCTGGCAGAGTTGCCGATGATCCGCGACCCGGAGGAAAGCTGGTACGTGCGGCAGGAACGCGACGGTCTGATCCTTGGCCCGTATGAGAAAGAGGCGCAGGTCTGGTCGGTGGATGGTGTCCCGCCCGAGTTCGGGGCCGAACTGATGCCGCCCGACCTTGACCGGGTGGAACACATCATCGAGGCCGCGATGGCCCGAATGCCGGCCCTGGGCGAGGGCGGGGTGAAAACGGTGGTGAACGGGCCGATCACCTTTACCCCGGATGCCAACCCGCTGATCGGGCCGGCGCACGGGGCCGAGAATGCCTGGCTGCTGACCGGGTCTTCCATGGGCGTGATGGAGGGCGGCGGCGCGGGCTGGTTCCTAGCCCACTGGATGACCCACGGCGCGCCGCCGATGGATGCGCTTGCGGTGGAGAGCCGCCGGTTCGGCCAATGGGCGGACCGCGACTACCGCGTGGCCAAGGCGGTGGAGTGTTTCGGTCTGCAATTCGGCGTGCATTATCCGCATGAAGAACGCCCCGCCGGGCGGCCGGTACGCAGCTCTCCCCTGCATGACCTGATGATCGCGCGGGGCGCCGTGATGGGCGTGGCCCATGGCTGGGAGCGGCCCAACTGGTTCTCGGACGAACCGGACGCCGTGGCCGATGAAACCTTTCGCCGTGCGAACTGGTTCGATCCGGTGGGCCGGGAATGCAAGGCGGTCAGCGCGCGTGCGGCGCTGGCCGATCTGTCGGTATTCTCGAAATTCGAGGTGACAGGCCCGGGAACGCACGCCTTCATGGAAAGTCTGGGGGCGAACCGGGCACCAAGGGTCGGGCGCGTGGGGCTGATCCATGCGTTGACGCCCGCCGGTGGTGTGGCGGCGGAATTCACGGTGGCGATGCTTTCGGAAACCTGCGCCTATCTCACCTCTGCGGCAGCGGCCGAAGAGATGGATGAGGACCTGCTGTGGCACCATGCCGGCCGCTTCGACATCGAGCTGGTGAACCGCACCGAGGAGCTGGCCGTTATCGGCATCATGGGGCCGAAATCACGAGCGATCCTTGAGGCGCTGACCGAGGACGAGCTTGGCCCCTGGCTATCCGTGCATGAGATCACAGTGGCCGGCATCCCGGTGCGGGCACTTCGCGTGTCCTACGTAGGGGAGCTGGGTTGGGAGCTGCATGTAGCAAGTGACCGGGCGGTGGACCTCTTTAAGGCGCTTGAGGCCGCGGGCAAACCGCACGGCGTCGGCCTTTATGGCGCCTACGCCGCCAACGCAATGCGGCTGGAAAAGGGGTATCGCGCATGGGGCAGCGACTTGACCACCGAGCGGACGCCGCTGGAAAGTGGTCTGGGCTATCTTGTGCATGCCGAGGGCCGCGATTTCACCGGCCGCACCGCAATGCTGGCGCGGCAAGGCGAAGGCGCCTGGGACATGGCTCTGCTGGAGGTCGAGCCCGGTGAAATCGATCCGTTCTTTGCCCACCCGGTGCATCAGGACGGGCGCATCGTCGGCATCGTGACCTCGGGCGCCTATGGGCACCGGACCGGCAAGGTTCTCGCGCTGGCCTATCTGCGCGACGCCACCGCCCGCAACGGGCTGAGCATACGTATTCTGGGGCAAGAGCGGCAGGCCACGGTTTTGCACGCGCCGCCCTACGATCCTGAAAATCTGAAATTGAAAGGCTAAGGAGCAAAGACATGGAATTGCACACAGACTGGTCGATCGAGGCCACAGCACAACGGCGCAACACCTACTACGCCGCCAGCCAGAGCAAGTTCGTGCCCTTCGCTGAGCCGATGGTCTTCAAGCGCGGGTCGATGCAATATCTGTGGGATGCCGAGGATCGCAAATATATCGACCTGCTGGGCATGAATGTCTGCATCTCGGTGGGCCATTCACACCCGGATGTGGTTGGTGCGGCGATGGAGCAGGCCCAGACCCTGACCCATTGCACGACGATGTTCTATCATCCCACGCCCGCCCATCTGGCCGAGGAACTGGCGGCGACCATGCCCGAAGGCGAAGAGTGGGCCGTGCATTTCACCAACTCGGGTGCCGAGGCGATCGACCTCGCGATGACCATGGCGCGGACCTATACCGGCAACCTTGACCTTCTGGCGCTGCGCACGGCCTATCATGGGCCGACGGCGGCGGCGCAGTCTGTGACGGGCATCGCCGGATGGCGGCATCCGGGCATGCCGGGCAACGTGTCTTTCGTGGCCGAACCGAACCAGTATCGCGGCATCTTCGGGGAAAATGCCGGTGCCGCACCCTACCTTGATGAAATCGATCGGGTGATCGCCACCTCGACCACAGGCCGGATCGCCGGGATGCTGGTGGAAAGCGTGCAGGGCTATGGCGGGGTCATCGAGATGCC
>JANSYB010000720.1 GCA_024742655.1 Paracoccaceae bacterium
ACCGCGTGGCTGATCACCAGCCGCGACCGGCGCGGTGATCTGATCGAGATGGGCAGCGGCGTCGGCCTTGGCCTGATCCTGTGCCAGTTTCTGAATGCCACGCTGTTCGGCGTTGGCGTGGCCCTGGCCCCGGTGGCGGTGGTGTTGTTCGGCGTGGCGACCGTGCCGGTCTTTGCCGCGATCCTCAGCTGGCTTCTGATAGGCGAACGCGCGCGCCCGGCCACCTGGATGGCAACGGTAGCGGTCCTGCTGGGGATCGGGATCGCCGTGCTGGGCGGCGAGGGGAGCGGTGTCGCCCTCGATCCGCGCGCGTTGATCGGGGCGCTGATGGGGTTGGGGGTTGCGCTGGCGCTGGCGCTGAACTTCGTGATGCTGCGCGCCCGGCCCCGGGTGCCGATCATGCTGGTGATGGCCTGCGGCTCCTGCCTCGCGGGGCTCAACGGGCTGGCGATCACGGGGCCGGGCGCCATGCTGAACGGACAGGTCTGGGCGATCGTGATCACCGGCGCGGTGATCCTGCCGGTGTCGTTCTTCGCGCTGTCGCTGGCCTCGCGCCACACGCACCCGGCCAATGTCAGCCTATTGATGCTGATGGAGACGGTTCTGGCGCCGTTCTGGGTCTGGCTGGGCGTGGGCGAGCGGCCGACCCAGATGATGATGCTGGGCGGCGGGATCGTCGTGGGCAGCCTTGCGGTGTACCTTCTGGTCATTCGCCGATGGCCGGCACCACGCCTGCCGGGGTGAACTTGTTCGCCTGCGACAAGGCTTGTCGCTAAGTGGCAAACCCCGCCCTGCGACTGGTGCTTCGATACCGGGAGGCGCAACCGGGGAGTCCCAGCATGGCACAGGCAGAAAAACGCAGGAAACGCGGCGGCGGACGGGCGGGCAATGCCACGCGCCGGGGCACGGCCGTGATCGAGCAGATGCCGTGGAACCCGCCGATCAATATCGACCGGCCTACCGAACCTCTGACCGACGAGGGCGTGCAGGCAATCCACGATGGCGCGATGCGCATCCTGGAGGAAATCGGGATCGAGTTCCTCAACCCCGAGGCGGTCGAGATCCTGCGCGGCTCGGGCGGGTGCACCATCGACGGCGAAAACGTCCGCATGGGCCGCGACTTCGTGATGGAAATGATCGCCAAGGCGCCCAGCGCGTTCACCATCACCCCGCGCAATCCCGACCGGGCCATCACCATCGGGGGCAAGCACCTGAATTTCGGCAACGTGTCCTCGCCGCCCAGCTACTGGGACATGAATATCGGGCGCAAGGTGACGGGCAACCGCGAGATGTGCGCCAACCTGCTCAAGCTCAGCCAGTATTTCAACTGCATCCATTTCGTCGGTGGCTACCCGGTGGAGCCGCAGGACATCCATGCCAGCATCCGCCACCTCGACGTGCTCTATGACAAGCTGACGCTGACCGACAAGGTCGCGCATGCCTATTGCCTGGGCAAGGAGCGGGTCGAGGACGTGATGGAGATGGTGCGCATCGCGGGCGGGCTGTCGCATGAGGACTTCGAAGCGCGTCCGCACATGTATTCCAACATCAACTCGACCTCACCGCTCAAGCATGATTTCCCGATGCTGGACGGCTGGATCCG
>JANSYB010000043.1 GCA_024742655.1 Paracoccaceae bacterium
CAAGGTACAGCCCTGTGCCCCCTACGAGGCCAGCCGGTTGGCGGGCGAGGAAATGGACGAGGCGCGTGAACGGCTGTCGGCCATGCTGGGCGTGGCGCAGGACGAGTTGAGCTTCGGCCCGTCCACCACGCAGAACACCTACGTTCTGGCGCAGGCGTTTCGCCAATGGTTGAACGACGGTGACGCGATCATCGTCACCGATCAGGATCATGAGGCCAATTCCGGCCCCTGGCGGAGGCTGGCGGATGAGGGCATCGAGGTGCGTGAATGGCGCATCGATCGTGAAACCGGGCTTTTGCGGCTGGAGGATCTGGAAAACCTGCTGGACGAAAGCGTGCGGCTGGTGTGTTTCCCGCATTGCTCGAACATCGTGGGGGCAGTGAACCCGGTGGTCGAAATCACCGCCGCCGCCCATGCGGCAGGGGCGTTCGTCTGTGTCGATGGTGTCTCTTACGCGCCGCACGGATTTGTCAACGTGGGCGAGATGGGTCCGGATATCTATCTGTTCTCCGCCTACAAGACCTACGGCCCGCATCAGGGCATCATGACCATCCGGCGCGAGTTGGGAGAGATGCTGCCGAATCAGGGCCACTGGTTCAACGCCAACAGCCTTTACAAACGCTTTACGCCTGCCGGGCCGGATCACGCGCAGGTCGCTGCCAGCGCGGGGATGGCGGACTATTACGCGGCCCTGGCGCAGCATCACGGCATCACCGGTGATGCGGTGGCGCAGACCGCCGGCGTGCATGACCTGATGCGTGATCACGAAACCCAGCTGTTGCAGCCTGTGCTGGATTACCTGGCGGACAAGAATTCCGTCCGGCTGATCGGCCCGCGCGATGCCGCGGCCAAGGCGCCCACCGTCGCCGTGGAACTGCCCGGCCCGGGCGAGGCCGCCGCCGAGGCGCTGGCCGCGCATGGCATCATGGCGGGGGGCGGCGATTTTTACGGGGCGCGTCCGTTGCAGGCGATGGGGATCGATCTGGACAAGGGGGTCCTGCGGCTGAGTTTCGTGCACTACACGCAGCAGGACGATATCGACAAACTGCTGACCGCGCTTGACGATGTTCTTTGATCCGCCCCTGCCGCGCCGGCGTATCACACGTCAAAGAGGCGGGGCATAGCGTGACCAATCCAACCATCCTGTGGCTGCGGCGCGACCTGCGGCTGAGCGATCACGCGGCGCTGAGCGCCGCCGTGGCGCGCGGCGGGCCGGTCATTCCGGTCTTCATCCGCGACGACAGCGTCGACAGCCTCGGGGCCGCGCCGAAATGGCGTTTGGGTCTGTCGCTGGCCGATTTTTCCCGACGGCTCGAGGAAAAGGGTAGCCGCCTGATCCTGCGGTCGGGCGACGCGCTGACGGTGCTTCAGGCGCTTGTCGCCGAGACGGGGGCAGGGGCGGTTTACTGGTTGCGGCTGTATGATCCCGACGCGATCGAGCGCGACAGTGCTGTCAAATCCGCGCTTCGCGACGCAGGGATAGACGCGCAAAGCCACGCGGGCCATGTCCTGTTCGAGCCATGGACGGTCGAGACCAAGACCGGTGGCTTCTACAGGGTTTACACGCCCATGTGGCGTGCCGTGCGCGACCGCGATGTGCCCGGGACGCTGGCTGCGCCGGGGGAACTGCGCGCCCCGGCGGACTGGCCCGCCGGCGAGGATCTCGTCGACTGGCGCATGGGCCGTGCGATGAACCGCGGCGCGCAGGTGTGCCTGCCCTATCAGCGCGTGGGCGAAGAGGCGGCACAGGGGCGGCTGGGCTGGTTCATGGGCCACGGTGTGGCCGATTATGACACGGCGCGCGACCTGCCGGGCGAGGATGGCACATCGGGGCTGTCCGAGAACCTTTCGCTGGGCGAGATTTCCCCGCGTCAGTGCTGGCATGCGGGGCAGCGCGCCTTGCAGGACGGGGCCGGTGGCGCGGAAACCTGGCTCAAGGAGCTGGTCTGGCGCGAGTTCGCCTATCACCTGATGTATCACACGCCCCGCATCCTGACGCGCAACTGGCGCGAGGAATGGGAGGCGTTCGGCTGGAACACCGACGAGGACCGCGCCGATGTGGTGGCGTGGAAACAGGGGCGCACCGGAGAGCCGTTCGTCGATGCCGCCATGCGCGAGATGTATGTGACCGGCAAGATGCACAACCGCGCCCGGATGATCGTGGCCTCGTATCTGACCAAGCATCTGCTGACCCACTGGAAGATCGGGATGCACTGGTTCGAGGAGTGCCTGACCGACTGGGATCCGGCCAGCAACGCGATGGGGTGGCAATGGTCGGCGGGCAGCGGGCCGGATGCCACGCCCTATTTCCGCATCTTCAACCCCGAAACGCAGGTCGAGAAATTCGACCCCAAGGGCGTGTACCGCCGCCGCTGGATCGCCGAAGGGCGGGCAAACCCGTCCGAAACCGCGCTCAGCTACTTCGCGGCGGTCCCGCGCAGCTGGGGCTTGGCGCCCGATCATCCCTATCCCGCCCCGGTGGTCGATCTAAAGCAGGGTCGTGCCCGCGCGCTGTCGGCCTATGAGGCGCGGGGATTTTGAGCCTGTCCAACAAACACCTTGAAGCCGCGACGGTTAACGCCATAACCTTACTGACAAAAGTGACAAGGGGACACGCATGATCCTGACCGAGACGACCGGGCAAACCGGCTTGCCGAGATACTTCGCGCAGATGTTTGCCGTGGCCCGGACGATCGAAAACGGTCGGCTTGATATCGGTCTGTCCGATGGCCGGGTGTTCCGTGCCGAAGGGTCCGGACCCGGCCCGGTGGCGCGGATCGACATTCATAATGAAGATGTCTTCGCCCGCATGGTGCGAGAGGGGTATCTGGGGTTTTGTGATTCCTATCTCGAGGAGTGGTGGTCCACGCCCGACCTTCAGGCCTTCATGGATCTCGTCAACAGCGGCAATGACAAGATGTATAACGGCTACCCGGGGCAGTTCCTTGTCGAGCTTTACGAGAAACTGCGCTTCTGGCTGCAACGCAACAGCAAGAAACAGGCCCGCAAGAACATCAGCTATCACTATGATCTGGGCAATGATTTCTACCAGCTGTGGCTGGATGACACGATGACCTATTCCAGTGCGATCTTCGAGACCGGACAGGAGAGTACCGAAAAGGCCCAGATCGCCAAATATGCCAGCATGGTCGACCAGATGGGCGCCAAACCGGGCGATCACGTGCTGGAAATCGGCTGTGGCTGGGGCGGGTTCGCCGAGTATGCCGCCAAGGAGCGCGGCCTGAAAGTGACCGGCCTGACGATCAGCGAAGAGCAGTTCAAGTATGCCAGTGAACGCATTGAAAAGGCAGGGCTTTCGGATCAGGTTGAATTCAAGTTGCAGGATTACCGCGATGAGCGGGGCCAGTATGACGGTATCGCCAGTATCGAGATGTTCGAGGCGGTGGGCGAAAAATACTGGCCGGTCTATTTCGAGACCGTCCGCGAGCGTCTGAAGCCCGGCGGGCAGGCAACACTACAGATCATCACCGTCGAGGACAGCCGGTACGAGGCCTATCGCAACGACGTGGACTTCATCCAGAAATACATCTTTCCCGGCGGTATGCTGCCCAGCCCGTCGGTCCTGCGCGACGAGATCCGGCGCGCGGGTCTGAAGGTGCGCGGCTCCATCGAGTTCGGGCAAAGTTACAGCCTGACCCTGCGGCGGTGGTTCGAAACCTTCAACGCAAGATGGGACGAAGTGGCGCGTCTGGGCTTCGACAACAGGTTCCGGCGGATGTGGAATTTCTACCTCACCTCTTGTGCCGGGGCCTTCCAAGGGGGTAATTGCGATGTGACACAGATCACAATCGCCAGGCCCGAGTAGATGCCCAAGACAGATCACATGCCCACTACGGCCAAGGGTGTTGCCGCACTCGGAATGGCCGCCATCGCCTGGTACGGCTCTGAAATGTATCGCCCGCTGATGCCCGAAGGGACCGATTTCGGGTGGTTCAACGAGGTCAACGTGGTGCTTGCACTGCTGTGTGGCTGGTTCGTTGCGGGGTCACGCTTCGGATATGGGTATTCGGACGGTATCAGCGCCGGGCTGACGGGAATGGGCGCGCTCGTCTTCTGGGCATTGCTGCTGCAAAGCTTCAATGAAATGCTGCGCCTTGCACTGGAGCGCCGCTATGACGGTCCGGTCGAGGGGCTGACGGCGGTGTTCGAACTCGCGGTCGATTATGGCTCCAACCTGGCGCACTGGCCGCTTCTGGCGCTGCTGATCGGCGGGGGCGTCGTCGTCGGCATCGTGGGGGAGTGGGTGTCGCATCGTTGGTCCTGACCCGATGACGGACATATTCCTGTGCGGGGCGATGGCGTGGCCGCCCGTGCTGCGCCTGCTGGCCGGGGATGCGGCCGACGGGGCCCGCCCGGCGGTGTTGCAGGATGCGGCGACTTTATCGGAGGACGGATGCTGTTTTCCGGTCTGCGTGGCGCAGGTTGGCCGCACCGCCGAGGGCATTCTGCTGCGCGATGCGCCACGCGACGTTCTGGACCGCGCCACCTTCCTTGCCGCGGGTCTTGGCATGGACCCGGTGGATCGACACATCGAGGGCGGCGCTGTGCGCTGTTTTCTGGCCGCGCCTGCGCCGCTGACGCAGACCGCCGAATGGAAAGAGACCCTCTGGGCGGAACGGTGGGGCGCACATGCGGGCCTCGCGGTGCAGGAAATCCTGACGCATATGGGCCGGTTTTCCCCCGAAGACCTGCGCGGCCGGATGTCCATGATCCTGTCGCGCGCTGAGGCGCGGCTGGCCGCGCGCGACAGCGCACCCGCCACGCTGCGCACTGCGCTTGAGGCCGGAACGGCCGAGGTTCTCGACCGCCAGACCCCGCATGCCGGTTTTTTCCTGACACGCAGCTACACGCTGCGGCATCCCGGTTTCGACGGGGCCATGAGCCCGACTCTGATACGCGAGGTGTTCGTGGCGACCGATGCCGCGATCGTTTTGCCCTATGACCCCGTTCGCGACCGGCTGCTGCTGGTGGAACAGTTTCGCATGGGCCCGTTTGGCCGGGGCGACCCCTTGCCTTGGGTGCTGGAACCCGTCGCGGGCCGTGTCGATGCGGGCGAGCGTCCCGAAACCACCGCCCGGCGCGAATGCATGGAGGAGGCCGGCCTGGCGCTGCGCGGGCTTGAGCATGTCTCGAGCCACTATTGCTCGCCGGGGTGCTCGACCGAGGTGTTTCACTGCTATGTCGGGCTGTGCGATCTGCCCGAGATGGAGCAGGGCACCGGCGGGCTTGAGACCGAGGACGAGGATATCCGCACCCATGTTCTGGGCTTCGAGGCCGCGCTGGAACTGACCCGCACGGGCGAGGCCAATATCGGCCCGCTGGTCCTGTTGCTGCTCTGGCTTGAGCGGGAGCGGCCGCGCCTGCGCGCGATTGCTTGAGTTCCCCGGGGGCCTCCTCTAAGTCTGGCACAACGCAGGATGGGAGACCGGGGCGGATGCGCATATCCACAGACCTTGCCGATGCAGTCGGGCAGACACCGCTGATCCGTTTGCGTCATGCCAGCGAAGCGACGGGTTGTGAGATCTATGGCAAGGCCGAATTTCTCAATCCCGGCCAGTCGGTCAAGGATCGCGCGGCGCTGTTCATCATCCGCGACGCCATCGCGCGCGGCACGCTGCAACCCGGCGGCACGATCGTCGAGGGCACGGCCGGCAATACCGGGATCGGGCTGGCGCTGGTGGGGGCGTCGATGGGCTTCAGGACGGTGATCGTGATCCCCGAAACCCAGAGTCAGGAAAAAAAGGACATGCTGCGGCTGGCCGGGGCGGACCTGGTGCAGGTGCCCGCCGCGCCCTACGCCAATCCGAACAATTTCGTGCATTATTCGCAACGTCTGGCCGAGCGGCTGGCCCAGTCCGAACCCCATGGCGCCATCTGGGCCAACCAGTTCGACAATGTGGCCAACCGGCAGGCCCATATCGAGACAACCGGCCCCGAGATCTGGCAGCAGACAGGCGGCAAGGTCGACGGGTTCATCTGTGCCTGTGGCTCGGGCGGGACGCTGGCGGGCGTGGCGATGGCGCTGCAGGACAAGGGCGTCAAGATCGGACTGGCCGATCCGATGGGCGCCAAGCTTTATTCGTGGTTCACACGTGGCACGCTGGAGGCCGAGGGCGGTTCCATCGCCGAGGGGATCGGGCAGGTGCGCATCACGGCCAACCTTGAGGGGCTCAAGCCCGATTTTTGCTATCAGATCGCCGATGAAGAGGCGCTGCCGATCGTTTTTGACCTGCTGGAGCACGAGGGGCTGTGCATGGGCGCCTCCAGCGGTGTAAACATCGCCGGTGCAATGCGCATGGCCCGCGACATGGGGCCGGGGCATACCATCGTCACCGTGCTGTGCGATTATGGCACGCGGTACCAGTCAAAACTGTTCAACCCTGATTTCCTGCGTGAAAAGGGCCTTCCCGTGCCCGGCTGGCTGGATGCCGCGCCCCGCAGTATTCCCGGAGTTTTCGTCGATTGACCTATTTTCTGCGCTTTTTGTGCCTGAGTTTTGCATTATGCGTCGCCGGTGCCGGTTTCACGGGCCTGACTGCCGACCCCGCGTGGTCGCAGACGGCCGCAGAGGACGTGCCGGATTACGAGGCCTGGCAAAAGACCGCCGCGCGCGCGGATGAGGCGATCGAGGCGGCCCGCGCCTCGACCGCGGCACTCGAACAGTTGCGCGCGGAGCTGGCCTCCTGGCGACAGCAGTTCCAGGCGGCGCAAAGCGTGAATTCGAACGCGATCGAGACCGTTCGGCGGCAACTGGATGCCCTGGGCCCCGTGCCTGAGAGTGGCGAGGAACTGGCCGATATCGCCACGCAACGCCAACAGTTGAACGAACGCCTTGAACGGTTGCGCGAACCGGTGCTGGCCGCAGAACTGGCGTATAGCCGCGCGGACGGGCTGATCCAGGGGATCGACCGCATTATCCGAAATCGCCAGAACGAGGAAATCCTGCGGTTCGGGCCGTCGCCGCTCAACCCGACGCACTGGACAGGGGCCGTCTCCGCCCTGTGGACGAGCATCGGGCATGTGCGCTCCGAGTTCTTGGCCGCATGGGCCAACCCGATCCAGCAAACCGAAAGCAAGCGCAGCCTGCCCGTCGCACTGGTCTTTGCTTTGGTCGGCCTCGTGCTGGTGGTGCGGGGGCGCGCCTGGAGTCGCCGTTTCACCGCCCGGATCCTTCAGGGTGATCCCGGTCCGGCCAGGTGGATCGGCGGTTTTGTGGTCTCGCTTGGCAGCCTCGTCTTGCCGTTCATCGGTGTCTTCGCCCTGACCGAGGCGATCTATACCACGGGTCTCGTCGGCCTGCGTTCGGATCAGAAACTGGTGGCCCTGCTGCCGGCGGTGTTCACCTATCTGGTCGCCCGCTGGCTGGCAACGCGGGTCTTTCCGGCGGATGAGGCCCGCACCCTGCCGCTGCACCTCGATCAGACGCAGCGTGCCCGTGGGCGGTTTTACGGGGCCACGCTCGGCATGGCGGCCGGCCTGGTTTATTTCCTGCAGGAACTGTCGTCGATCTCGGGCTGGGCGCAATCGGCAACCGTGGTGATCCTGTTCCCGCTGATCGTGCTGTGTTCCTTTCTTTTGTGGCGGCTGGCGGCGCTGTTGCGGGCCCATGTGCGCAACGATGCCGAGGATGACGGCCAGGAAACCTACCGTTCGCGCATGATCAGCTTTCTGGCGCTTGCGCTGCTGGGTCTTGCCGTGCTTGCGCCGCTATTGGCCGCGGTGGGTTATTTCAAGCTGTCCGAGGCGCTTTTGTTTCCGTCGCTGGCCTCGCTTGAGTTGCTGGCGGCATTGCTGGTGCTGCAACGTTTGGTGGTCGAGGTCTATGTCCTGATCACCGGAAACCGCGAAGGGGCAACGGAATCACTGGTGCCGATCCTGATCGGGTTCATGCTGGTGCTGGCCTCGGTGCCGTTCTTCGCACTGGCCTGGGGCGCGCGTATCGCCGACCTGACCGAGCTTTGGACGACCATCACCGAGGGCGTGACGGTCGGTGACGTGCGTATCTCGCCGGCAATATTCATGACTTTTGCGATCGTGTTCGTGCTGGGCTTTCTGGCGACGCGGCTGGTACAGGGCGCGCTGAAGAACACGATCCTGCCCAAGACCCGGCTCGACCCCGGCGGCCGCAATGCCATCGTGTCCGGTGTCGGCTATCTGGGTATCTTCCTGGCGGCCGTGATGGCCATCACCAGTGCCGGCATCGACCTCAGTTCCATCGCCATCGTCGCCGGTGCCCTGTCGGTCGGTATCGGTTTCGGCCTTCAGAATATCGTGTCGAATTTCGTCTCGGGGATCATCCTGCTGATCGAACGCCCGATTACCGAGGGTGACTGGATCGAGGTGGGTGGCGTGCACGGCACGGTGCGCCAGATTTCCGTGCGTTCGACCGTGATCGAGACCTTCGATCGCTCCGACGTGATTGTGCCCAACTCCGACTTCGTCAGTGGCCGCGTGACCAACTATACCCGCGGCAACACCGTCGGCCGGGTGATCGTGCCCGTCGGCGTGGCCTATGGCACAGACACCCGCCGGGTCGAGAAAATCCTGCTCGATATAGCGCAGGCGCATCCCATGGTTCTGGCCAATCCCGCGCCCTATATCAACTTCGCCGGGTTCGGGGCGGATTCGCTGGATTTCGAAATCCGGGCCATCCTGCGGGATGTGAACTGGGTTCTGTCGGTCAAATCCGAGATGAACCACCAGATCGCCGCGAAATTCGCCGAAGAAGAGATCGAGATTCCGTTCGCGCAGCGCGATGTCTGGCTGCGCAACCCCGAAGCGCTCGTGGCGGGGGGCGCATCCGGCGAGGCGATTCAGGCCGGCTCGGGTGAAGAGCACATCACGGCACAAGACCTTGATCTTGATGACGGACAGGCCAGCCGTGACGGTGACGCGGGCGGCGACGGGGATGGGCGGTGACGCAGCTTCTGTTTCGTGACGACGCGTATCTGACGCAGGCCGAGGGTCATGTGACGGATGTGACGCCCGAGGGCGGGGTGATCCTGGACCGGACGGTGTTCTACCCCACGGGCGGCGGCCAGCCGGGCGACATTGGCGCGCTGACATGGCCGGGCGGGCGCTGCACGATCGCCACCACGGTCAAGACACCGGACGGGCAGGTGGCCCTGATCCCCGCCGAGGGCGAGACGCCACCGCCCGAAGGCACGCAGCTGCAGCAGGTGCTGGACTGGGAGCACCGCCATCGCCACATGCGCGTCCACACCGCGCTGCATCTTCTGTCCGTTGTCATTCCCTTGCCGGTGACCGGCGGATCGATCGGTGACGGCAAGGGACGGCTGGATTTCAACATGCCCGACACCCCCGAGGACAAACCCGCGCTGGAGGCGGCGCTGAATGCGTTGATCGCGCAGGATCTGCCGGTGACCGAAGACTGGATCACGGATGACGCGCTGCGCGCCCGGCCCGAACTGGTCAAGACCATGTCGGTGGCCCCGCCGATGGGGGCGGGCAAGGTGCGCCTGGTCCGGATCGGGCAGGGCGCCGATCAGGTGGATCTGCAGCCCTGCGGCGGAACCCACGTGATG
>JANSYB010000464.1 GCA_024742655.1 Paracoccaceae bacterium
CCGATCAGTCTACTTCAGCAAGGCCTGCTCCGCCTCGGCCGAGAGCGGCTGAGAGGCGCCGATGGCCGTGTAGAACGCATCAAGCGCCTCAAGGGACGCCGCGGGCGCGTAGCCACTGGAATTCGAAGCAACCGACAGCGCGAGCCGCAAGGACCAATCGGTGCCGTCCCGGCAGGCAACGCCGATATATCCCGTGCCGGTCGCCGCGCCGGTTTCATATTCGCGGCAGAACGCGCCCGTGTCATCGGTGAACGAGGCAACGACACTCATCTGCTGCCCGTCGGCCAGTTCCGTCTCTGCACCCGAAGGCAGCGTGTCGAGATGTCCTTTCAGATCAGCCGTCAGTGCAGGTTGATCCGGCGCGCGCGTGCCGGACGACAGGAACGCCCCCGCGGACAGACCGATCACCAGCGCGAGTGAGGCCGCCAGCGCCACCGGTTGCCACCGTTGAGCCGGGCGATTCAGCGGCACCACGTTTTGCGCCTCTGGCGCCCCTGTGGCGGCCATGGTTCTAATACGTGCTTCCAGATCGGGCGAGACCGCCGCCTCGGGATCGGCGAGCGTGGCGTCCTTTGCCCACTGCGCGGTCTGCGTGAAGAGAGCATAGCGCTCCGCGAGCGCCGGATCGGCGGCGATCCTTGCATGCAGTTTCTCTGCCTGTTCGCCATCGAGCTCGCCATCAGCCAGCGCCATCAGTGTTTCATCGTCGATATCCATCGTCGCGATCCTTTGCGTTCCAGGGCGTCAACGCCCCACCACGCCGTTTATTCCCAACTTTTCGCCAAGTGCGCGTCGCGCCCGGCTCAACCGGCTCATGACGGTTCCCTTGGGCACATCCAGTGCCTGTGCAGTCTCGGCGTAACTCAGCCCCTCGACGCAAACCAGATGCAGCACGGCGCGCTGATCCTCCGGCAAGTTCCGCATCGCAAGCTGCACGGCGTGCAATGTCAGACGGTCCTCCGCCCGCGCGGCGCTGTTGAGCGGGTCGGGTTGCGGCGTTTCATGGATATCGACTGCCTCACCACGCGCGGCATCTCGCCGGAGCATATCGATCCACGCGTTGCGCAGAATCCGAAAGAGCCACGCCTCAAGTCGCGTCGCCGGATCGAATTGATGCCGCGCTCGAATGGCGCGCTCGCACGTGATCTGCACAAGGTCATCGGCAATATCCGCTTGCCGGCAGAGCGACAGGGCAAACCGTTTCAGGTTCGGCAGAAATGCCACGATGTCCTCGACGAAATGATCCTTCATGACCCACCCGTCCAAGTTTATCGCCATTGCACGGAATAAACCCAGCCTTTTACCGTTACCGCATAGATGGCATGATTTTTGAACGAAGCAAAAGGAGAATTACGGGATGCGCGGGTTCGGCATGTTGATGTCGCTGACAGTCGTCTGGTTGTATGCGATTGGCGCGGTGACGCCCCCATTTATGGATGGGCCTGCCGGGGCAGCCTGGGCCGACGACGGTGGCGATGGTGGAGACGATGGTGGCGGCGACGGCAGTGACGGGGCAGACGATGGTGCCGATGACAACGACGATGGTGATGACAACAGCGGCCGGTCGCGCAGTGGCGCCGGCGCCGGGGATGGGGTCGGTACCGGTGATATCATTCGCGGACTTCGCCGATTGTTCCAGGGCCAACCGGTGCAGCAACGTCGCGCGCAACGCAGTCCGCAATCCGCCCCGCAGCCGGTGCCGCGGCCAACGCGAGCACCCGATGAAATCGTCACACGCGGGCTGACGGACGCGCAGACGGCGGCGCTGGTGGCGCAGGGATATGTGGTGCTTGAGCGCGCGGATCTGGCTGGCCTGAATACCACAATACGCCGATTGCAGGTGCCCCCGGGGATCGAAGTGCAGGAGGCCCGCGACGCTATTCGTGCGTTGCCGAATGGCCAAACAGCGGATTTCAACCACTACTACCGTACGGGGCAGGACAGCGCGGTGATTTCGGATGCACCCGACATTCCGCCCGACTGCGACGGTCTGCATTGTCCCGCCCTCGAGCTGGTCAATTGGCCCCGGACACCCGGCCCGGCAGGATGCGGGGGGCCGGTGATTCTGGGCATGGTGGATACCGGGCTGAACGTCGATCACGAGGTTCTGGCCGGCGCTAATGTCGAGGTTATTCGCGTTGCGCCGGACGATTATTCGCCCTCAGCCGCGATACACGGGACGGCGGTTGCCGCCATTCTTGTGGGTGGCCCCGAAACCCGTGTGCCCGGTTTGCTGTCAGGCGTGCCGTTGATCGCGGTGGATGCCTTTCACAAGCAGGCTGGCGATGAGAGGGCCGATGCCTTCACCCTTGTGCAGGCGCTCGATCAACTGTCCGTGCGGGGCGTTCAGGTGATAAACCTCAGTCTTGCAGGGCCGCCGAACAGCTTGCTCGAGGACACGCTTTCTCAACTGACACGGCAACGCGGCATTCCCATTGTCGCGGCCGCCGGAAATGGCGGACCACGGGCGCAACCGGCCTTTCCGGCGGCGTATGACACTGTGATCGCCGTCACGGCCGTCGATCGCAACGGCACCGCCTACCGGCGCGCGGGACGCGGGCCGCATGTCGATCTGGCCGCGCAGGGCGTCGACATCTGGACGGCCGCATCCGTCAAGGGCGCGCGCTGGAAAACGGGAACGTCGTTTGCTGCGCCCTATGTGACGGCGGCGGTGGCGTTATGGCTTCAGCACGACCCGACGCTCAGCCCCGAGGCGATCCGGGCGCGACTGACGTCCACGGCCAACGACCTCGGCCCCGAGGGCAGTGACGAGATCTACGGTCACGGCCTGCTGGACCTCGGCGGCGTGTGCCCCGGGCAGGCGGTTCCCTGGCCCGCCGCGACGGAGTAGCGCGGCGTTTCGCCCAGACCGAAAAAGTTTCGGACGCGCCGGGAATAATTCCCGGCGCGCTGCGTTTGCATGGCAACGGACGACCAACCGGGAGAGACGACATGAAAGATACCGTGATGGATTGCAACGCAGTCTTCCCAGACAGGATCACAGCTTGCAGTGCAGCCGGGCGGCTGACGGCCCGCCTTCTGCGGCCCGCATGGCAGGCCGATGCGCC
>JANSYB010000538.1 GCA_024742655.1 Paracoccaceae bacterium
AGATCGTTGATCTTGCGATTGCGCCGGCGCATCTCTTCGCTGCGCAGCATGGCAAGAAAATCTTCGCGTTTCTGCCATTGCGAGTAGTTGGCGATGCGGGTCTGGGCGTCGTTCACATGCAGGCCCGCGGCGATGAACCCGGGCTGCTGCGAGATGAAGGCCCGGTAGGCCTCGGTCAGTTCGTCCAGCAGGTCCTGGCACGTCCCGGGCGTGGTCTCGAAGGTGGTTATGACGGTCTGGATGCTGTCTGATTTGGCGATCCGTGGCATGGTCGGGCCTCCTCTGGTGCGCCAAGCCTACCACCTTACGCGCCATGGGCAATCACCGGGCGTGCAAGAAAATTCAAGAAATTTTCTTGACCATTTTCTTTCTTCAAGAAAATGGGCCCGCCCGGTCCCGGGCGATCAGGCCAGCCCCTCGGGTGCGCGCTTGACGCGGACACCGTTGATTTTCCAGCCGTCCTCGCCCTGGATCATCTCGTATTCGACCTCGTAGAGCACTCCCTCTCCATCGCGGATCAGAACGTCCTGGACCAACGCCTTGCCGATCTGTTCTGCCTCCAGGAACTCCACATCCGACGGGCGCCACACCATCGGATATCCGTCGCGCACCATCTGGCCGAACCGTTGCGGTGTGCCGAATATTCCCTTGATCATCGGGCTGGCATAGGTGAAGGCGGCTTCGAAATCGTCCTGCTGAAAGGCGGCGATCTGGTCGGAAATGACCTGTCGGGCCGCATCATCCGCCCGCACGGGCAAAGACAGCAACAGGGTCGCGAACATCATGGCGATCAGGCGTGTCATGGCGCACCTCCTGCAATAGGTACGTAGCGCGCCCGCCCACCGGATCAAACGACCCGCGATCTCACTCCGTTTGAAGTGAGCGCAGATAGGCCACCAGATCGGCCACCGGCTGACTTGTCATCACCGGCTGGCCCGCGTCGGTTTTCATGGCAATGCCCGCGCCGGTCTCGAAAAAGTCGCCATAGACAGGCATCGGACTGCCATGCGCCACCAGAGGGTCGCGCCCATCGATGCGCTTGACCACGCGTTCCAGCGGGAAGACCCCGTCGTTTTTCGCGGTCAGCGCCGTGAGATCATTGGGCAGAATGGTCAGCACGGCCTGCATCGGCCCCTGCCCGGTCCCGTCAAGGCCGTGGCAGGTGGCGCAATACCGTTCATAGACCGTTTTGCCATCGGCCACGGACCCGACCTCTTCGGTCTCCTGCGACCAGCCGGCGCCGGCGGTGACGGCAATGGCCAAAAGGCTTGTCATGAATGCGCGTTTCATCATCGTTCTCCCTTGCTTGGGTCAGGGTTGCTGGATCGACACGAGATACTCGGTCACCTGCACAAGGGCCACCGGGGTGTCCACGGTCTGGCCCATCTCGTTTTTCCACGGAATGCGGCGGCCCTTCAGCAACGTGCCGAATTCGGGCATCACATGAAAGCGCCCCGGATAGCCATGTATCTGCGCCATCACGTCGGAATAGGGAAACGCCCCGCCATTGCCCGCGCTGAGACGCGTCAGATCCGGCGGCGCCACGGGCAGATCGGCGGCCAGCGGGCCATCGCCCTGCCCGACCGGTCCGTGACAATTGGCGCAATACGCGCCATACATCTGCTGTCCGGCGTCGGGCACCCGTGTCCCGCAGCCTGCCAGCAGAATGGCCGCCATCATCATCGCTATTCGCATGGGCCTGTCCTGTTCTGTCGCGCCCCGAGACCATTGAGCACAAGTCGCGGGGGGCGCACATTGATCTGGATCAGGACCCGGGATCATGCCATCGTCCGCACGCCCATCTCGGAGAGGTCACATGTCCGCACCATCGCTTTATGCCGCCACCATGCTGGCCACCGGAATCGGCATCCCGATCCTGGCCGCGCTCAACGCCGCGCTCGGTGTCCGGCTGGGCTCCCCCGCCGGGGCGGCGGCGATCCTGTTCGTGGTGGCCTTTTTGTGCACGCTTGCGGTGCTGGCGATGACCGGCCCGCGCGCCGTTCTTGCGGCGACCACGGCGCCGAAACACCTGTTTCTGGCCGGGATCCTGGTCGCGTTCTACGTGCTGTCGATCACATTCGTGGCCCCGAAATTCGGGGTCGGAAACGCGGTGTTCTTCGTTCTGCTGGGTCAGCTGATCAGCGCCGCCGCGATCGACCATTTCGGCCTTTTCGGCGCGCGCCTGTCCCCGCTGTCCCTGACGCGCGCAAGCGGGATCGCGCTGATGGCCTTGGGCGTTTTCGTCACGCAACGGGCCTGACGGCGGGCTCAGCGCATGATCAGCGACGAGATGCGGGCGCGGATCATCGTGTCGGTGTCGTCGCTGTCACCGGACACCGCCAGCCCGACCAGCGACGTGGCCTGCCCGCCAAAGGCCCGGCGAAAATCGGCGGCGAGATCGACGCTTTCGCGCGCCTGGCCTGTGCCGGCCCCGCGCAGAACCACCGTCTTGCCGCGCGCGCCCAGATAGGGGCTGTCCAGAACGGCGCCGCGGGCATGCGCGCCACCCCAGACATAGACAAGGACACGCACGTTTTCACTC
>JANSYB010000693.1 GCA_024742655.1 Paracoccaceae bacterium
CATCACCTCGGCCATGCTGGCCCGGGTCATCCGCGCGATATACCCCATCCCGTAGGCGGCAATGGTCAGCACCGGCAGAAAGAAATTCTCGAACGTGATCCCGTCCATCGCACTGGTTGCCGTGCCCTTGAACCATTTCAGACCCACCGCCGAACTGGCGAAAATGGCGATGAACAAGACGCCTGACACGTATTCAGGCGTGGCCGTCGTGGCGATCGAGAAGGTCGAAAGCGTCCTGTCCGTCCGCGACCCTTCGCGCATCCCGGCCAGCACACCAAGGATCAGCGCCGAGGGCACCATCAGCAACATCACCCAGAACATCAGGATGCCCGTGAGGCGCAGTTTTTCCCCGATAATGCCGTCGACCGGCTCCTTGATAACGGTTGAGTAACCCCAGTCACCCTGCAGAACACCGCAAAAACGGGGGGCGTCTTCGATGGGCTGACCCGCCTCGGCGCATTTGGCGCGCACGTTTCCATCGGTTCCCTCGATCACATATCCGGGCAGCACACCAAGCCACTGACCATATTTGGTGAAGGTCGGTTGCAGGTAGCCGTTGTTGTTGAGGTAGGTCTGCACCTCCTCGTCCGACATCCGGAAGTTGCCCTGCGTCTTGGCCAGTTTTTCTAGGTTCGGATAGAGATTGGTCAGGAAAAAGACGATGAACGTCAGGCATAGCGCCGTCAGGATCATGACCCCGACCCGGCGCAGGATGAACTTTCCCATCAAAAGCCCCCTGTTGGCTTTGTTATTTTCTTTTTTGCTAGAGCATAGGGGGCAATGCGTCCAGTAACATGTTCCCAATGCGACACGGGCCCGGTCGCAAAACGACATCAAGCCTCGTGACGATTGGCAAACAGCTCCCATTGGAATCGGGCGCGCACGCCAAGATCGAGAAACGGGCGCGGCGGCAGGGGATCCGGCTCGCCCAAACTCATCATGTCCGCAATCAACGGGTTGTCTCGGCCCGTGGCCAGATCAGCCGCAAGGATGCCGCCGAACGTGCCCTTGGTCACGCCCACCGCGTTCTGACAGACCGCCGACCAGATATTCGGGGCGATCTGGCCAAAGGCAGGGGCACCATTGCGCGACAGGCAGACGAAGCCCGACCAGGTGTGTTCAATCTCCACCTGTTCCAGCCCGGGAAAGCGGGCGTCAAAAAGACGTTTATGCGTGCGCTTGACCTGATCGTGTTCCCCGGGCTTGAGCCGTTGGCTCGGCCGGTAGCTCAGCCCGTGACGGATCAGGATGCGATGATCGGCCGTGTACCGCATCGTGATCCCGGCAAAGGCATTGGCGGGCGTCATGCCCCAGGCCGCGTTCACGCCATAGACCGCGCGCTCCTGTTCCGTCAGGGGCCGGGTCAGGCTGGCATGGGCGACAAGGTGCAGGAACTTCTGCTTGTGAAAGCCGAATTGCTCGGCAAAGCCGTTGGCGGCCATGATCATCTTGGGGGCGCGCACGGAGCCTTTCGCGGTCTTCAGCAGCACGCCATTCTGATATTCCGCTTCGATCACCGGGGAGTTTTCATGCACCTGCACGTTTTCGGGCATTGTGTCTGCCAGGCCGCGGGTCAGCGCGGCCGGGTTCATCAGCACGCAGCCGGGTGTATACACGGCAGCGGTGAAATGCGGGCTGCCCAGCCTGGTGCGCAGGGCGTCGCCCTCGATCCATTCGAAGGGCTCTCCCAACGCCTCCAGCTCGCGGCGGAACGGCTC
>JANSYB010000196.1 GCA_024742655.1 Paracoccaceae bacterium
CGAAACAAAAAAGGCAGCGGAATTCGCTGCCTTTTTCGTAGGTTTTCGCGGTCGGCTTAGTCGGCAGCGACAACAGCAGCGACAACGGCCAGCAGGACCAGCGGGATCCAGATGCCAGCGGCGGACGAGCTTGCTGCGGTTTCTTCAACGACAACCGGCGCTTCCATGATCGGCTCTTCCATAGTGCCGGCAAAACCGGTGGAAGCAGCAGCAGACAGAGCAGCGGCGAGAACGAGTTTTTTCATAGTATCCTCCAGATATTGGCTTTACGCTGATTTCAACGCAAAGCGCTAAAGACTTACCTCGTGAACTCGCTCTAATCAGCAAAATTTGGGAATTGCAAACCCATCTTGCATGCTGGTGATGCCGAACGGGCGCATTTTCGTCAAATAAGCAACACTTGTGTGCCCACTTTGGTCATACTGAAAAGTTCTTCGATGTGTTCGTTGTACAAGCCGATGCAACCATTCGAGGAACGGCGGCCGATTTTGCGTGTATCGTGTGTTCCGTGGATCCGATAGTATGTCCAGCTGAGGTAAAGCGCATGAGTGCCCAGCGGATTATCAGGACCGGGGGGCACATAGGGCGGCCAATCCGGATTACGCTCCAGCATCGAAGGCGTGGGCCGCCAATCGGGCCCAACCACCTTGCGCACGACTGTCGTACGCCCTCGGCGCGTCAGGTCCTCGGACAGCGGAACGCTGGATGGATAGAGTTTATAGGTCTGGCCGTCATCACTCCAGAAATGCAAGGCACGCGACGAGATGTCGACCAGAACGGCGCCATTGTTCAGGTTGGAAAAATACGGGCGCCAATCAAGTGATCTGAAACTTGATATATTGCGACGAACCTTTTCGGTGACATCACGCTCGAACTCGATCGTGCCAGATCCATTTACGTCCTGCGCAACCGCAGGCAGGCCAATCGAGGCCGCCGACCCGGCCAGAAATGCCCGTCTGCTGACGCCAAAGCCAGTTTTGATTGCCATGAAAGACCCCCGGTTTCAAATCCTCTTCAACTCGTAAATATATGGCGCGAATGACGCAGTCGCAATTCAAACCCGCCAAATTTCGGCAAAGTCATGCGTAAGTGGGTTTGAAACACCATGCCAGCCGCGCTAGAGGAGTTAAAATAAACAAACTCCGGGTGGGTCTCCCCATGGCGCGTATCTTCAGTCTGATTCTGTCTGCACTTCTGCTTTTGTCCGCATGTGCGGCGCCGCCAAGCGAACCACAACTTGGTGCCGACGGAAAACCGCTTCCGAAGGTATACAAAATCCGCTCGGGAGAAACGGCAAAGATTCAGTTTCGGATGCTTGATTCCGTCAATAGCCTTCGGCAGGCGGCAGGCCACCCGAATGTCGAACTGAACGCGGCGCTGAATGCCGCTGCGGCCACCCATTCCCGCGACATGTCGATCCAGAACCGCCCATGGCATTTCGGATCGGATGGATCATCCCCGATCGACCGCGTGCGGCGTGTGGGTTATCCCGGAGAGCTGGTCGGTGAAACGATCTCGGAGACCTATGAAACTGAGCTGGAGACACTTGCCGCGTGGATGGAAGACCCCGCCACCCGTCAGGTCATACTGGCACCCGATGCGCAAGACATGGGTTTTGCCTGGTTACAGGAATCCAACGGCAAGATCTGGTGGACATTGGTGATGGGCAAGTAACCGGTCAACACCCCCGGACATGTCAGGGGTTGATTTGAATCGGCGTGCCGTCCCTGACCATTGCGTAGATGCGCTCAATCTGACGATTCGTGACGGAAATACACCCCGCCGTCCAATCGGGGGGCATGTTGAACTTGAAGAACTTTTCGTTCGGGCGCCCATGAATGAATATGTCGCCACCCGGACTTTTGCCCGCGGACTTGGCAAAAGCGATATCCTGAGCATTCGGATAGGAAATACCCAAGGATAAATGAAATGAACTGTTCGGATTGCGCCGGTCGATGAAATAGTTCCCTTCAGGCGTCTTGCCGTCGCCTTCGAACTGTTTGTGACCGCCAGCCGTGAAACCCAGTTCGACATCATAGGCCTTCAGAACATCCTTTTGGTGGAGCAGGTACATCCGCCGCTCGGTCTTGTTGACGATGATCTGGGTGACCTCGGGCCCGTTGTATGTCTTGAACTTGGAAGAACATCCTGCCGCCAAAACAGTGACGGCCACCAGCAAAACCGTTTTCAGCATTCGCATCGTAAACCCTGCCATGTCCCTTGCCCTGCCCGGATTCTAGCGTGGGTTGCCAGCACAGTCATTTTTTTTTGCCCGTCAGCGCGGTGCGAACCGGAATTCTGCGACCAGTTCGACATGGGTCGACCACCGAAACTGATCCACAGTGCGAACCCAAAGCAACTCGTACCCGCCAGCGACAAGGCGCTTGGCATCCCGCGCAAAACTGACCGGGTTGCAGGATACATAAGCCAGAACGGGCACTTGCGCCTGAGCGATCTGTTCGATCTGGGCCTCCGCCCCGGCGCGCGGCGGATCAATCACGACAGCGTCGAACGACGACAGGTCGTCCGGCATCAGAGGCTGACGAAACAGATCCTGCACCTGCGTGGTTACGGATTTCAATCCATCCGCCCGGCGCCAGCCCCGATCCAGTGCTGTGATCATGTCGGCTTGCCCTTCCACCGCATGAACCATGCTGTTTCTCGCCAGAGGGAGAGCAAAGGTCCCACATCCGGCAAAGAGATCGACAACACGGGCGGCACCCGCGGTGATCTCTTGCACATCCTGTCGCAAAGCCGCCTCTCCCGCGGTCGTGGCCTGCAAAAAGGCACCCGGCGGCGGAACAACGCGGATCCCGTCAAAGTCCTGTTCCGGCGGGCGGCGTGTGACCACGATCTCATCCGCCCAGGACAAGCGCGCCAGATCCTGCGTTTCTGCCAGCGAAGCCAGCGATACCCGCAACGCTTCATCCAGAGGCTTGCCGCCAGTGACCAGGACATCGAGGCCGCCGTCCGAGATAGTCACGGACACATCCAGACCCGCCTTGCGGCTTGCACCCAGAACCGCAAGCGACTTTGCCGCCGGTAGCGCCGCGACCAGATCGGGCAGCAGCAGCCGGCATTGCGGTATCTCCACGATCAGATCCGAGCCTCTGGCATTGAAGCCCGCCGTTGCCCCCTTTTTCGTGCGACGGGCCGAGAAGGTGGCCCGCCTGCGCGATCGGGGTGGCGATATGGCGCTGTCCCGCATTGGTGCTGTCAGATCATGGGCCGCCAAGGCTGATCTGACGGTATCGATTTTCCAGTTCTGAACGAAGGTATCTGAGGCATGCATCAGCTGACACCCGCCGCAGGATCGGTAATGCGGGCACGGGGCGGAGACGCGATCCGGCGATGGCGTCAGGATCCGGATATCGTCCAGGATTTGGCCGTCGGGTGTTGCGGTGATAACCTCACCGGGCAGGGTCATCGGCGCAAAAAACGGCCCCGGTGCGATGCCATCCCCCTTGTGACCCAAACGTGTAATCTCGAATTCAGGCACCTGTATCCCCAACGCTTGCGTTACTCTGCCACCTCATCTGCATTGATGAATCCGCCTGACTGGCGGCTCCAGAACCGGGCATAAAGCCCTCCGCGCACCAGAAGGTCGGCATGCGCGCCCTCTTCGACGATATGCCCCTGATCCAGCACTATGATCCTGTCCATCTGGGCGATGGTGGATAATCTGTGAGCGATGGCAATAACGGTCTTTCCTTCCATCATCCCGTATAGCGTTTGCTGAATCTCGGCCTCCACTTCGCTGTCCAGCGCACTGGTCGCCTCATCCAGCAACAGAATCGGCGCATCCTTGAGAATGACCCGTGCCAATGTGATCCGCTGACGCTGCCCACCGGAAAGCTTGACGCCGCGTTCACCGACATGCGCATCGTATCCCTGGCGGCCCTCCGGATCCTGCAGGTCGAGAACGAAGTCATGCGCCTCGGCCTTGCGGGCGGCCTCGATCATCTCGGCCTCGGTTGCGTCCGGCCGGCCATAAAGGATGTTGTCGCGAACCGACCGATGCAACAGAGAACTGTCCTGCTGAACCAGCCCGATCCGGTCACGCAGGCTATCCTGCGTCACCTTGGTGACGTCCTGTCCATCAATCAGAACCTGACCACCCTCGGCATCATAAAAACGCAAAAGCAGCTTTACGAGGGTCGACTTTCCAGCACCTGACCGACCCACAAGGCCGATCTTTTCGCCGGGTTCTATGGTCAGGCTGATCCTGTCCAGACCACCGGCGCCACGCCCGAAATGATGCGACAGATCCCTGAGTTCGATCCTTCCCTCCCGCAGGTCAAGCGGGGCGGCGTCCGGGGAATCCACCAGATCGATGGGTTGCGCGATGGTCTCCATGCCCTCGGCGACGACACCGAGTTGCCGGAAAAACGAGGTGAGCGCCCACATGATCCACCCGGTCATCGCATTCAACCTGAGCGTCAAGGCAGTCGCGGCGGCAACCACGCCGACGCTGGCCTGATCCTGCGACCAAAGCAGCATCGCCCAGCCAACCACCGCGATGATCAGAAGACCGTTCAGCGTAACCAGAACCACATCCATGATGGTGTAGATCCGCATCTCCGCACGAAAGGTTTCCCGGGTATGCTCGATGGCCTCTTTGGCATAATCCAGTTCACGGTCATTATGCGCGAACAACTTGACCGAATGAATGTTGGTGTAGGCATCCACCACCCGCCCGGTGACCTGTGATCGCGCGTCGGATGCCCGTTTGGAGGCCGGCCCGACGCGACGCATCGTCCAGCGCACCAGAAACCCGTAAAGGATCAGCCACGCCAGCAGCGGCAACATCAACCTCAGATCGGACCCTGACAGCAAAAGGGCCGCGCCGACAACATAGGCCAACGCGAAGGTGATCGCGTCGAACGCCTGAAACACCGCCTCGCCCGCGGCTGGTGGCGTTTGCATGATCCGGTTCGCAATACGACCCGCGAAATCATTTTCGAACCATCCGACGGATTGCCGCAAGACATGCTTGTGCGCGCGCCAGCGGATCAGGGTGCCGAAATTCGGCAGGATCGTGTTGTTGAGCAAGAGCACATCGACTGCCTGTATCAGGGGCCGCAGAAAAAGGATGAAGGCCGCGACCAGGATCAGCTCGATACCGTGGTTGTTCCAGAACTCGGTCGGAGAGCCGGACAGCAGATCAACCACCCGGCCCATGTAATAGATCAGCCAGATTTCCACGGCCGCGACCAGAATCGAAATAATGGCCGTGACCCAGAACACCTTGCGAAATGGCCGCATATACGCGCGCATGAAGGGCCACAGGCGCGTCGGCGGCTGATCGCTTTCCTCATAGTCGCAATAGGGATCGACCAGGTTTTCGAAAAACTTGAACATTGGGGTCCTTGCGGCCAAGAGACAGGCGTGATGAGGGGGCCGGCCAGTATTCGCGCCGCGTGTCACACCGTCCTTGCCGATATGGCGCACGATGGCGCAAAGGCCCGTCAAAAGTCAATCCGACGTCCAGAATTACAACAGCAAATCCTCACGCGTCAGGGCAAAGCCCGACGCGATCCA
>JANSYB010000107.1 GCA_024742655.1 Paracoccaceae bacterium
GATGGGCGGGCTTTCGCGCGCCTACTCGGTGTTCAGCAGCACGGCCTCGACCCGGCGATTGGCCTCGCGCCCCTCGGGCGTCAGATTCGTCGTCAGGGGGGAAAGATACCCCATGCCACCCGCCTCGAGCTGTTGACGGGGGATGTCGTACTGCGTGGCAAGACGTTCAAGAACAGAGGTCGCGCGCCGCCGCGACAGCCCAACATTGGGCTCCAGCCCGCCCACCGTGTCGGTATGGCCCACAAGGGCCACCCGTCGTGTCGAATCGGCCCTGAGAAACCGGGCAAGTGCCTCGAGCGAGGCATAAGGCCCTGCCCCCAGCGAGGCGGATCCGGTCTCGAACTCCAGATCCCGCAGGACCACGTGGCCCTGGCCGGTCAACGCTTCGGCCAGGGACCCGGGTTCTGAAGACGGCACAGGGCGGGTCTCCTGGGCGCCCGGCTGAACCGTCAGGGTCTGCCCCGGCTGCGTTCCGTTCTGGCGTATTTGCGTGATCTGCACATACCCCGTGCCACCCGCGCGGCTGACGAGAAGGGTGATATAGTCCGACGGTCCGGCATCCGGCGACCAGCGGGCCGACAGAAAACGGAAATCGAAAAGGTCCACGAACATATCCGGCGCCGGGATCACCCGCGTGTTGAACCGGAAATCGAACCCGCCGCATTCCTGGCCCGCGCAATCGAACAAGATATCATAGCCCGCGTCGATGACCTGCTGACGCAACGGGGTCATCATCTGAAGGCTGGTCAGGCCCTGTGCCTCGATCTGCCAGGCCTGCTGCACCAGCGACCCCTCCAGTTCGACGGACGGGATCTCGCCCATCTGCCACGGGGCAAGCGGCAGGAAATAGGTTGTCGACGGCTCGCGTATCTCGGTTGTCATGGCCGCGTTGCCGGGCAGTTCAAGATCAAGCGCGCGAGTGACGTCAGGCGCCACAGCTGACAGGATCAGTAAAAGCCCCCCGACTGCCAGGCCGCGCGACACGGCCTAGCGGGCCTGACCGTGATACTCGGGATTGGGCTGCATGCCCGTGGCACTGGCCACGCGGTTGGTCATGTTGAAAAAGCCCACGACCGACGCGATGTCCCAGATATCCCGGTCGCTGAACCCCGCGTCGCGCAACGCCTGCCTGTCGGCCTCGACGGTCTCGGCCGACGCCTTGGTAATCTTTTCGGCGAATGCCAGCATCGCGGTATGGCGCGCATCCAGATCGGCGGCACGCCAGTTCATCACCATCGCCTCGCCCAGGGCCGGATCGCCGGACAACTGGCGCACCGCGGCGCCGTGGGCCACCTGGCAATACCAGCAGCGGTTGATGGAGCTGACGACCACGGCGATCATCTCCCGCTCCAGCTTGGTCAGGCCGCTATCGCCCAGCATCAGGTCGTTATACATCGCGGTGAACGCGTTCAGCTTGTCGATATCGAAGGCATAGGCGCGCAGGACGTTGGGGATCATGCCCAGCTTGTCCTCGCAGATGTCGAAGTATTTCTGCGTGGCCTCGGGCAGCGGATCGGCCTGCGGCAGGTCAAGGGCGGTGGGGCTGTCGGGCGTACTCATGCGGGCGCGGCGTCCTTCTTGATGCGGTAATGATACTCTCCCACAAGGGCGAGCCCGAGGGAAGCATAGAGGGCATTGGCGCCCGTGTTGGCCTGGGTGCAGAGCACCGCCAAATGCGTGGCCCCCTGCCCGGCGGCCCAGAAGGCCGCGGCGCGCGTCAGGTGCCGGCCCATGCCGCAGCGGCGGTGACGTTCCAGCACCTCAAGGGCATGGATCATGGCGACACCGTCATGGATGGCCACGAATCCGGTGGCGGCAGGCCGTGCCTGATCCCGGCCGAAAAGCGATGTCTTGGGGCCCTGCGCGCGCTCCATCACCCGGATACGCCCCGGCCCGATGCCACCCTGCGCCCAGATATCCAGCTGGATCGCCATGGGCTCCCAGATCGTGTAGGCGGTGACCTTCGGCAACGGCTCGGTGGTCAGGGCATCCACGCGACAAACATACATGTTGACCGGATCGATCACCGCGTAGCCGTGATCGGCCAGCATCGCATCAAGCGCCTCGTCGCCCTGCCGGATCATGAAAAGCGGGGACTGGTCCAGGGCGCACATCGCGGCCTCGGCCTCGGGCAGGTCCGCCTCGGTGAAAGGCTCTCTTGCCGTAGCCGCCGAGACGCGCTTGCCACCCCCCTGCCCATCCCGGATCGTCCACGGCCCGACATGGCGGGCCGAGGCGGGCGGCCATGTGCCTTCGGTTACCGCATAAAGGGTCTGTGCGTCCGGTGTCATTCGGGAAACATCGCGTTCAGTTCCGCCATGGCCGCATCCAGCCGTCCACCATCCTGGCCGCGCACCACGACATTGGAGCCAAAAGCCCCGTCACGCTGAAACGGGTAGGAGCCGAACGACAGATCGGGATAGCGCGCCGCAAGGTCGGACAGCGGCCCTGCGATATCGCCTTCGCCCCGGAAAATACTGATCGACTGTGACAGGACCGGCGCACCGCCCGTCAGCGTCGGCAGAACCGAGGCGACCATCGCCTCGAAAATCGCGGGCACTCCGGCCATCACGTGGACATTGGCAAGGGTAAAGCCCGGCGCGGCACTGATCGGGTTATCGATCAGGCTGGCACCCTCGGGGATGCGCGCCATGCGCAGACGCGCCGCGTTCAACTCGATCCCCTGACGGTCATAATGCGCCTGCAGGACCGCGCGGGCATCGTCGCGCACATCTATTGGCACATCAAAGGCGCGCGCCACGTTCTCGGCGGTGATGTCGTCATGGGTGGGCCCGATCCCGCCCGAGGTGAAGACATGATCATGCGCCGCGCTGAGCGCGCGCACGGCCTGCTCGATGGCATCGGCGTCATCCGAGACCACGCGCACCTCGCGCAGGTCGATGCCCTGCTTGGTCAATTCGCGGGCGAGGTGATGCATGTTGGCATCCCGTGTCCGACCGGACAGGATTTCATCCCCGATCACCAGCATGGCGGCAGTTGGATTGCCCATCTTGTCCCCTTGTCTTGCATGGCCCCTGCCCCCGGTATAGGCCTGCCAACATGCGCTTTCAAACCCCTCTTGTGCCTGCCGTGCTGATCCGCCGCTACAAACGGTTCCTCGCCGATATCCGGCTGGAGGACGGGCAAGAGGTGACAGCGCATTGCGCCAATCCCGGCTCCATGATGGGGTTGGCCGAGCCCGGCATGCGCATCTGGGTTGAGCCCAATGACGACCCCAAGAAGAAGCTGAAATTCGGCTGGCGGCTGGTGGAACACGCGGGCAGGCATTTTACCGGGGTCGATACGTCCCTGCCCAACCGTGCGCTCAGGGAAGCGCTTGGCGCGGGGCGGATCGCCGAACTGGCCGACTATGGCACCGTCCTGCCCGAACAGAAATACGGGCAAAAGAGCCGGATCGATTTCCTTTTGCGACAGGACGGCCTGCCCGATGCCTATGTCGAGGTCAAATCCGTGACCTTGTCGCGCGAAACCGGCCGGGCCGAGTTTCCCGACAGCGTGACCGCACGCGGGGCCAGGCACCTGCGAGAGTTGGCCGACATGGCCCGCGCGGGGCATCGCGCGGTGCTGTTCTACCTGGTGCAGCGCACCGATTGCACCGCCGTGACGGTCGCCTCGGACATCGACCCGGCCTATGCCGAGGCGTTCGGTGGTGCCCGGCTGGCCGGCGTGGAGGCGATCGCCTACGGCTGCAAGATCAGCCCGGACGGGGTTGAGATCGGGCGCGCGCTGCCGTTGCGGTAGGCCGTGCTCAGCCCGCCTCGCCGAAGCCTTTGGGGATGGGCAGCGGTTCCAGCCCTTTCGCGCGTTTCTTCAGGCTGCGCCCGATCACCACGCGGCTGATCTCGGTCGTGCCATCCACGATCCGCAGCATCTGCGCCAGACGCGACAACCGGTCGAGGTCATAGCTGCGCAACAGGCCCATTCCGCCAAGGGCCTGCGTGCAGGTATTGGCCGCCTTCAGCGCCGCGTCGGGCACGAAGCGTTTGGCATGGGCGGCCATCACCGGGCCCTGATCGGTGCCAAGGGCGTTGGCCGCGGCACGGTAGAGCAGGCGCGAGGCTTCCAATTCGGTCGCCACCTCACCCAGCATCCATTGCATCCCGTCCTGATCCAGCGCGGTGCCACCGAACATCTTGCGGTTGCCCGTATAGGCCAGCGCGATGTCCAGCGCCGCCTGCATCAGTCCGCAGCACCCAGACGCGATCGAGACCCGCGCGATGTCGATGGCCATGAGCGAGCCCTGAAGGCCCTGCCCCGGCGGCAGGATGATGTTGTCCTCGCTGACCGTGACGTTGTTCATGTACATCTCGGAAAACGGCAGGAAATTGTAGGATGGCGTGTCGTAGCGCGGGCCGAAACTCAGCCCCTCGGCATCCGCGGGAATGGCGATCATGGCCATGTCCTTGTGCCCCGGTTCATCCGATGTCTTGACCACGGTGAAATAGATGTCCGCCTCACCCGCGAGACTGACCCACGCCTTGGAGCCACTGATCGTCCAGGTGCCGTCGCCATTCACCGTCGCGCGCGAATACATCGTCATCGGGTCCGAGCCCGATTGCGGCTCGGTCAGGGCGAAATTCGCCAGCTTGCGTCCCGAGGTCAGATCGTGCGCCCAGGCGGCCTTGAACGCGTCGGTGCCATAACCGCAACCGGCAAAGGTACAGATATTGTGCATCGACAGGGCAAAGGCATAGGCCCCGTCGCCCCGGCCCAACTCTTCGTAGACCCGGATGCCATCGCCCAATGACATGCCCTGCCCGCCAAACTCTTGCGGCGCATAAATCCCCGTCAGGCCCAAATCACCGGCCTTGTCCGACACGGCACGCGGCCAGGTTCCGGCCTCGTTCCAGGCTGTCACGTTTGGCAGGATATCCTCGGCGCAATGACGCCGGGCGGCCTCGAGAAGGGTGTCGATCGTGGTCATTTTGAGCTTCCATTGAATTGTCTGACAATTAAATGTCAGACAACAGTTTGCCCGATTGCGCAACCCTGATTTTGCCAAAGTGACGCCCTGTCGCAGGGGGCGCCCCTGCGATGCGTGGTCCCACTGGCACTCCGTCGCATTTCGGCCTAAATAGAGGTGGGAAAGGCGAAAGGTGACCCAAGTGAACGAACAGCACCGTGGACGATTGACTCGCGACGGCATCCGCATCCACGAGGCGGCGGACTTTGCCGGCATGCAAAAGGCCGGGCAACTGGCCGCGCATATTCTGGACAAGGTGGCCGACAATGTCTTCATCGGTCAGACCACGAGTGCGATCGACCAGATGATCGAGGCTATGGTCACCGACGCCGGTGCGACGTCGGCCACGATCGGCTACAAGGGCTATCAGCATGCAAGCTGCATCAGCGTCAATCACGTGGTCTGCCACGGCATCCCGGGTGACAAGATCCGCAAATGGAAGAACGACACCCACGCGCGGGACGATGACGCGCTGAAGGATGGCGATATCCTGAATGTCGACGTGACCGTGGTGGTGGATGGCTGGTATGGCGACAGCAGCCGGATGTTCGTCGCGGGCAAGCCCAAACCCTATGCCGAGAAACTGATCCAGGTGACCCATGACAGCCTGTTCAAGGGGATCGAGGCGGTCAGGCCCGGCAATACCTTCGGTGATATCGGCCACGCGATCCAAAGCTTTGTCGAAGGGCACCGGATGAGCGTGGTCCGCGATTTCTGCGGTCACGGGCTGGGCCGGGTGTTCCACTCGCCGCCCAACGTCCTGCATTACGGGCGTGAGGGGACGGGTCCGGTACTGGAAGAAGGCATGTTCTTTACCATCGAGCCGATGGTCAACCTGGGCCGCCCCGAGACCAAGGTTCTGTCCGATGACTGGACCGCCGTGACGCGGGACAAGTCACTATCGGCGCAGTTCGAGCATTCCATCGGCGTCACGGCCGACGGGTTCGAGATTTTCACGCTGTCGCCCACGGGCCGGTTTCATCCGACCTGGCAAGACTAAATCTTTGCGCTCCATACGCCGCGCACCACCTGCACCACGCCTCCGGCCAGCAGGCCCCAGACGGCACCGCCAAGACCGAACACCGTGATCCCCGAGGCCGTCACCAGGAACGTGATCACGGCCGCCTCGCGATAGTCTTCGTGTGCCAGGGCCGCGGCCGTTGAATTGGCGAACACACCCAGCAAGGCCAGCCCCGCAACCGAGGCCACCAGCATCGGCGGGGCCAGCGCGGCAAAGGCCGTGATAAGCCCCGCGAACAGCCCCAGACCGCAGTAAAACAACCCGGCCATTACCGCCGACCAAAATCGCTGACCCGGGTCCGGGTGGCTGTCCTCGTTGGCGCACATGGCGGCGGTGATGGCCGCAAGGCAGGTGGCCGGGGCCCCGAACGGCGCGCTCAGCAGGCTGAACCCGCCGACCGAGGCAAAAAGCGGCCCCGCCTTGGGCTGATAGCCAAAGCTACGGATCACGGCGATGCCGGGGATGTTCTGGGTGGCCATGGTCACGATGAAGAGCGGCACACCGATGCCCAGCACCGCCTCGTAGGAAAACCGTGGTGCTGTCCACTCCGGTGCGGTCAGCAACGGACCAAAGTCGGCCGTTGACAGATCGGCCGTGACGGCAATGATGATCGCGGCCACCAGAACCGCCCCGGGCACGGCAAAGAGCTTGTTCAGCCGGCCAAGAACGAACCAGGCCAGAACCACCGGCGCGATGATGGCCGGGGCCTCGACCATGCCCCGCACGGGCGCAAGGCAGAGGGTGAACAGGACACCGCCCAGCATGGCCTGCGCCAGCGGCACCGGGATCGCCTCGGCCAGACGGGCCAGCGGACGCCAGAGCCCGGCCAGAACGGTCAGGGCGCCCGCCACCAGGAACCCCGCGACAGCCCCTGCAAACCCCGCCTCGACCGGTGCTGTGACGGCAAGCAGCGCGGCCCCCGGTGTCGACCACGC
>JANSYB010000200.1 GCA_024742655.1 Paracoccaceae bacterium
GCACAGCCCCCCCAGATGATCGAGCCGGTCCGCACCGCCGAGCGTCTGGTCGAGATTTTCCCCGATCTGGATCGCGACCGGCTGATCAAGGACTTCACCGGCAAGCGCAAGTTCCTGTGGGTCAAGAAAAAACTCAGCCCAGAGCAAAAACAGGCCGTGCACGACATCGGTGAGCCGGGCCTGCTGTTCGGCCCGCGCGAGATGCGCCTTTATCCCAACGGCAAGCTGGCCGCGCATGTGCTGGGCGGGGCCAGTTTCGGGCGCGAGGGCGTGCATGCCGCCGAGGTGATCGGCGTGGCGGGGATCGAGAAGTATTTCGACGACCGGTTGCGGGATCCGGCCCACGGGCATGAGCCGCTGACCCTGTCGCTGGATCTGTCGGTTCAGGCCGCGATGGAACGCGTCCTGCAGGGCGGCATGATGCTGATGAATGCCAAGGGCGCGGCGGCGGTCCTGATGGAGGTGCAGACCGGCGAGATCCTCGCCATCGCCTCGCTGCCCGATTTCGACCCCAACGACCGCCCGCGCCCCCCGACAGAGGGCAACCCCTCGGACAGCCCGCTTTTCAACCGCGCGGTGCAGGGCGTGTACGAGCTTGGCTCGACCTTCAAGGTCTTCACCGTCGCGCAGGCGCTTGACCTTGGGCTGGTGAACCCCTCGACCATGATCGACACCAAGGGCCCGTTGCGGTGGGGCAAACACAGGATCCGAGATTTCCGCAATTATGGCAACGAGTTGAGCACGACCACGGTGATCGTGAAATCCTCCAATATCGGGACCGCACGGATCGCCCAGATGATCGGCGCCGAGCGTCAGCAGGCCTTCCTCAAGGCGCTCGGTTTCTTCGATCCGACACCTGTCGAGATCGTCGAGGCGAAAGGCGGTCAGCCGCTGTTGCCGCCCAAATGGTCGGAGTTGTCGACCATGACGGTGTCCTACGGGCATGGTATCTCGACCAGCCCGCTGCATCTGGCCGCCGGCTATGCCACGATCGCCAATGGCGGTCACAGGGTGACGCCGACCCTGATCCGGCAGCCGCGCAATCAGCTGGGCGAACGGGTGATGTCCGAACGCACGGCAGCACAGGTGATGTCGATGATGCGGCAGGTTGTGACCGAGGGCACGGCCAGTTTCGGCGAGGTTCCCGGCTACGCGGTGGGCGGCAAGACCGGCACGGCCGACAAGCCCAAGGAGTGCGGCGGCGGCTATTATGAAGACAAGGTGATCGCCACCTTCGCCAGTGCGTTTCCCTCCCATGATCCGCGCTATGTGCTGGTCGTCACGCTGGATGAGCCGGTTGAGACCTCCGGCTCCGAGCCGCGCCGCACCGCCGGATGGACGGCCGTGCCGGTGGCGGCGGAAATCGTGTCGCGCGTGGCGCCCCTGCTGGGCTTGAGACCCGAGATTGAACCTGCGCAATTAACGGGTATAACGCTGACATCCAATTAACCCGGAAAAGGGCGATGGCGGTGGGGCAGACGAAATCCTTGGCAGAGCTGGGCCTGACGGCGCAGGCGGGCCGCAAGACCGAGATCACCGGCCTTGCCGTCGACAGCCGCGATGTCAGGGAGGGCTACCTTTTCGCCGCGCTGCCCGGCACAAGGGTGCACGGGGGCGAGTTCATCACCTATGCGCTGCGCATGGGGGCCGCCGCGATCCTCACCGATGCCGAGGGCGCGCGCATCGCCGCCACCGAGCTTTCATCCAGTGTCGCCGCGCTGATCGTGGCGCAGGACCCGCGCCAGACCCTGTCCTTTGCAGCGGCGCTGTGGTTCGGCGCGCAACCCGAAACCATGGTCGCCGTCACCGGCACCAACGGCAAGACCTCGGTGGCCAGCTTCACCCGGCAGATCTGGATGGCGCTTGGCTTTGACGCGATCAACCTCGGTACGACCGGGGTCGAGGGCGCGTGGCAGGCGCCGCTGGCCCACACCACGCCCGAACCCATCACCCTGCACCGGATCCTGGCCGAGGCCGAGGCTCAGGGCATTACCCACGCCGCGATGGAGGCCTCAAGCCATGGCCTTGCGCAGCGGCGGCTGGACGGTGTGCGCCTTGTCGCGGCGGGCTTTACCAATCTCAGTCAGGACCATCTCGATTACCACGCCACGTTCGAAGACTATTTCGAGGCCAAGGCGGGCCTGTTTTCACGGGTTCTGCCCGAAGACGGCACGGCGGTCATCAATATCGATGATCCCAAGGGCACCGACATGGCCGGGGTGGCGCGCACACGCGGGCAACAGGTGATCAGCGTCGGTCGGATCGAAGGTGTTGACCTTCGGATTCTCAACCGGGTCTTCACGCCGACGGGCCAGACCCTGCGCTTTGACTGGCGCGGCGCGGTGCATCAGGTCGATCTGGGCCTGATCGGCGGGTTTCAGACCGACAACGTGCTGATGGCCGCCGGGCTTGTCATTGCGGCGGGGGCCGGTCCGGACCGCGTGTTCGAAACCCTGCCGCAGATGCAGACGGTGCGCGGGCGCATGCAACTGGCCGCGACGCGGGCCAATGGCGCGGCGGTGTTCGTGGATTACGCCCACACACCCGATGCGGTGGCCACCGCGCTATACGCGCTGCGCCCGCATGTTCTGGGCCGGTTGGTGGCGATCGTCGGCGCAGGCGGCGACCGCGATCAGGCCAAGCGCCCGCTGATGGGCAAGGCCGCGGCCGAAAACGCAGACGTGGTGATCGTGACCGATGACAATTCGCGCTCCGAGGATCCGGCCGCAATCCGCGCGGCGGTAATGGAAGGCTGCCCGGATGCCACCGAGGTGGCCGACCGCGCCGAGGCGATCCTGCGCGGGGTCGATGCGCTTGGCCCCGGGGACGCGCTGTTGATTTGCGGCAAGGGCCATGAAACCGGGCAGATCGTCGGCGATGACGTGTTTCCCTTCGATGACAGCGAACAGGCCAGCGTGGCGGTTTCGGCGCTGGACGGGTCGGGCGCATGACGCTCTGGACCGCGCAGGAGGCCGCAGAGGCCACGGGCGGGCGCAGCACCGTCGACTGGGCGGCGACGGGGGTGTCGATCGACACAAGATCGCTGATGCCCGGGGATCTGTTCGTGGCACTGACCGCAGTGCGCGACGGGCATGACTTCGTCGCACAGGCGTTGGAGCGTGGCGCGGCGGCCGCACTGGTCAGTCGCATCCCCGACGGTTTGCCCGACAATGCCCCGCTTCTGATCGTCGACGATGTACTGTCCGCCCTTGAAAAGCTGGGGCAGGCGGGGCGCGCACGCACGCAGGCCCGGGTCGTGGCGATCACCGGCTCGGTCGGCAAGACCTCGACCAAGGAAATGCTGCGCGATGTGCTGTGCGCACAGGGCCGCACCCATGCCGCCGAGGCCAGCTACAACAACCATTGGGGCGTGCCGTTGACGCTGGCGCGGATGCCATGCGACACCGACTATGCGGTGATCGAGATCGGCATGAACCACCCCGGAGAAATCGCCCCGCTGGCGCGCATGGCGCGCCCGCATGTGGCCGTCATCACCACAGTGGCCCCCGCCCATCTCGAAGCCTTCGAAAACATCGAGGGGATCGCGCATGAAAAGGCCTCGATTCTCGACGGGCTTGAGCCGGGCGGCACCGCCATCATCAACGGGGACGTGGACACCGCCCCGATCCTGCGCGCCAAGGCCGAGGACACGGCAGGCAAGGTGATCCGCTTCGGCTCAGAGCCAGGCAACGATGTGCGGCTGCTGGATGTCACGCTGCACGATGCCGCGACGGTGTGCCAGGCCGAGGATGCGGCCGGGCCGTTCCTGTTCAAGATCGGCTCACCGGGGCGCCATTTCGCGCATAACGCGCTGGCCGTTCTGGCGGCCGCCTCTGAAATGGGCGCGGATCGCGACGTGGCCATGTCCGACCTGGGCCGCTGGCATCCCCCCGCCGGGCGCGGCACACGCGAGACGCTGGTGCTGGACGTGGTCGAGGATACGCTGACCATCGACGTGATCGATGACGCCTTCAACGCCAACCCCGCCTCGATGGCCGCCGCATTGGAGGTGCTGGCCGCAACGCGCCCGCGCGACGATATCGGTCGCGTGGCACAGGGGCGCCGGATCGCCATCCTCGGAGAGATGCTCGAACTGGGCGAGGACGAAGAGGCGCTGCACGCAGCACTTGCCGATCTGCCCGCGATGCAGGCGGTGCATCAGGTGCATTGTGTTGGCCCCCGGATGAAGGCGCTGCATGCCGCGTTGCCCGACGCGGTGCGCGGCCATTGCTGCGACGATGCCGATGAGCTGGCCGCGCGCGCCGCGCGTCTGGTGGATACCGGCGATGTCGTGCTGGTCAAGGGATCGAAAGGCAGCCGTGTTTCCCGCGTGGTGGATGCGCTGCGCAAGGCCGCCCGGGGTGGGCGCCGCGAAGAAGAGGACGCCTGATGCTGTATTGGTTAACCGCCTGGTCCGATGGCGGGGATTTTTTCAACCTGTTTCGTTACATCACCTTCCGCTCCGGGGGGGCGTTCCTGACGGCACTGTTCTTCGGTTTCCTGTTCGGGCCGCCGCTGATCAACGTGCTGCGGCGCACGCAGGGCAAGGGGCAACCCATTCGTGACGATGGCCCCGAGGGACATTTCATCAAGGCCGGCACCCCCACGATGGGCGGTTTGCTGATCGTGGGCGCCCTGCTGACCTCGACCTTGCTGTGGGCACGGCTGGACAACCCGTTCGTGTGGCTGGTGTTGTTCGTGACGATGTCCTTCGGCCTGATCGGGTTCTGGGACGATTACGCCAAGGTCAGCAAGCAGAACGTCAAGGGTGCGCCGGGCAAGGTGCGGCTGGGGCTGGGCTTCGTGATTGCGGGTGTGGCGGCCTACTGGGCAACAATGGTCCACCCAGAGCCGTTGCAGTATAAACTGGCCTTGCCGGTCTTCAAGGACACGCTGATCAACATGGGGCTGCTTTTCATCCCCTTTGCCATGTTCGTGATCGTGGGTGCAGCCAATGCGGTGAACCTGACCGACGGGCTGGACGGGCTGGCGATCATGCCGGTGATGATCGCGGCGGGTGCGCTTGGCATTATCGCCTATGCCGTGGGGCGCGTCGATTTTACCGAGTATCTTGATGTGCATTATGTGCCGGGTACCGGGGAAATCCTTGTCTTCGTCGCCGGGCTGGCGGGGGGTGGCCTCGGCTTCCTTTGGTATAACGCGCCCCCTGCGGCCGTGTTCATGGGCGACACCGGGTCGCTGGCGCTTGGCGGGGCGCTTGGCGCCATCGCGGTGGCCGCCAAGCACGAGATCGTTCTGGCGATTGTCGGTGGCCTTTTCGTGGTCGAGGCACTGAGCGTCATCATCCAGGTGCTCTACTTCAAGCGCACCGGTAAGCGGGTTTTCCTCATGGCGCCCATTCACCACCATTACGAAAAGAAGGGTTGGGCGGAGCCGCAGATCGTGATCCGCTTCTGGATCATCGCGCTGATCCTCGCGATGATCGGCCTTGCGACGCTGAAGGTGCGGTGATGGGCCCGGTGCGCGACACCTCGGCGATGATCGC
>JANSYB010000375.1 GCA_024742655.1 Paracoccaceae bacterium
AAGATCGGGCGCGACAGGACCGGGATCAGCTCGCCGGCGCGGGCCCCGTCCCGGGCGCTGGCCCCGACGAAGGAATTGCCCGGCGTGGCGACAAAGAAGAAGTTGTCGATCGTTGGCACACCGTCTGCGGTCTCGGTCTCCGGCCCGGCCTCCCACAGCGGGCGGGCGACGGTCTCGATCCGCTCGGCAATGGTTTGCGTCGTATCGAGGTTGTAACCGGGCGGCGGAATGATGAGGCCGAAGACGAGGTTGCGATTGCCCTCGGGCAGGTATTCCAGACGCGGCAGGAAGGTCAGGCTTGCGAAGGCCGCGCCGCCGGCGATCGCGCCGACCATGACGAGGCCCAGCCCACGATTTCGCACCGTCCAGCGGACATATGTCATCACCAGCGCGCGAAACCCGCGCGCGATGTGATCGACGCCCCAGAGGCGCGTGGGTGTCTGGTCTTTCTGACTCAGCAACCGCGACGCCAGCGCGGGAATGACCGTGACCGCGACCACCAACGACAGCAACACCGAAACCGAGATGGCGACCGCGATGTCGCGAAAAAGCTGCCCCGCCTCCAGCTGCATGATCAGGATCGGCACGAACACCAGCACCGTCGTCAGGGCCGAAACGAGGATCGCGCCCCAGACCTGCCGTGCACCGTCATAGGCGGCCTCGCGGCGCGATTTGCCTTCCTCGCGCAGACGGAAGATGTTTTCCAGAACGACGATCGCGGCGTCCACGATCATGCCCACGGCAAAGGCAATACCGGCCAAGGAGATCACGTTGAGAGTGCGCCCCGTCAGGGCCATGACAACAAAGGTCGCCACGATGGAGACCGGGATCGCAAGGGACACCACCAGCGTGGCCCGTGGGGAGCGCAAGAACAAAAGCAGGATGAAGGCGGCCAATGCGCCCCCGATCCATATGTTTTGCGTCACGAGATCGATCGCGCCGTTGATATAGATCGTCTCGTCATAGACCTGTTCCATCACGAGGCCGGCATCGGCGACAGGCCCGTCGCTCAGGTCCCTCAGAACCTCGCGGACCTCCTCCATGACAGTGATCACGTTCGCGCCGGATTCGCGCACCACGTTGAAGGCCAGTCCGGGATCCCCGCGAAACCGCAACCGCGTGGTGGCCTCCGAGTAGGCAAACGCCACATCGGCCACATCGGCCACCCGTACCTGCCCCAAACCGCCCGATGCGGCCCCCGAGCGCAGAACGACATTCGCGATGGCCGCCTCGGTATTGAGATTGCCCTCGGTGCGCACCACGTAGCGGCGCTTGCCTTCGTCCAGATCACCGGCGGAATTCGAGATGTTCTCCGCGCGCAAGGTCCGCACGACATCCGGCACCGTCAGGTTGAAGCGCGACAGGCGCACCGGATCGACGATGATCTGCAATTCGCTCGTCACGCCCCCGAACAGGTTGACGGCCGATACGCCATCGACCCGTTCGATACGGTCTTTCACGGTATCCTCGACGAAGTCGCGATAGGTGGCGACATCGCGGGTGTTGCCCGGCTGGGCGGTCAGGACCACCCAGGCGATCGGGCTGTCATCGGAGCCTGACGTGTTGAGCGTGGGTTCATTCGCCTCGTCCGGATAGCCGCTGACGCGGTCAAGCCGGTTTGACACCAGAAGCAGGCTGTCGCCCATATCGGTTCCGACCGCGAACTCCAGTGTGACCTCGGCCTCGCCGGTGCGGGACTGCGACGTCATGATCTCCAGCCCTTCGAGGCCGCGCAGCGCGTCCTCTTGCAGGTTCACGATCTCACGTTCGACCTCGGAAGGCGCGGCACCGGGCCATTGGGTTTGCACCACGACGATCGGTTTGCGCACGTCCGGCGCAAGCTGAACCGGGATCCGGCTCAGCGCGATCGCCCCGAACAGAACCGTGATCAGAACGGCGGCAATGACGGCGACGGGCCGCTCGATGGCAAAGCGGATCGGGTTCATCAGTTCGTCTCGACCGACGACGGACTGATCGCCTGTCCGGGACGCAGGCGTTCGTTGCCGCGCACGACGACCTGATCGCCCGGGGCAAGCCCGCTGAGCACCTCGTAGCGGTCGCCTGCGGGCACACCGATCTCGACCTGGCGCAGCTCCGCCTTGCCATCCGCAACCACGAATACGGTCCAGCCGCCCCGCGCCTGAACCAGCGCATCCTTGGGCACCGATGTGACCTCGCGCGCCTCACCGACCGGGACATCCACGGTCAGGGATTGTCCCACGGCAAGGTTGCGCACCTCCGAAAGGCCGGCGGCCGAGAACCGAACCGCGCGCAGTCGCGTCGAGGGGTCTTCCACCGGCAAGATCGCACGCAGTTGCAGATCCAGCACCTCGCCGGTTTCCAACGTGCCCTGCACCATCTGACCCGGGCGCAAATCCACGACAAAGCGTGCCGGAATGCTGGCTTCGATCTCGAAGGATTCAGTGTCGAGGATGGTCGCAACAGGCGTACCCGCCTGAATGACGGCACCCGGAATGGTCTGGATCTCCAGCACGACACCCGAAAACGGCGCACGGATCATGCTGCGTTCCAGCTGATATTCGGCCTCGGCCAGCTGCGCATTGGCGCTTTCGCGCCGGGCATGGGCCTCGGCCAGTTGCGCGCGGGCCAGTTGCACCTCGGACTGCGCATCATCGAACCGCCCTTGCGAAAACGAAGAGGATTCGCGCAGCGCATCGATCCGATCGAACGAGGTGCGGGCACTGGCCAGACGCACCTCGGCCGTGTCGACACTGGCGTCGGCCTCCAGCAGTCGCGCCCGTGCCTGGCGTACGCGAATGGACAGCAGATCGCGGTTCAACTCGATGAGCAAGTCGCCTTCCTGCACGGGGCTGCCCGCAAGAACATGTATCGTGTCGATACTGCCTGCAACGCGGCTGGCCACGGCGCCATTCCGGGCGGTCACGATCTCGGCGAACACCGGAACGGTTTCCGACAGGGTTTGCAGCTCGACGGTTTGCACACCAACGGCTGCCTCGCGCTGTTGGGCAACGACACCCTGCGCCGACGCCAGAGCGAGACAGACCGTAAGAAGTCGAAGGCTGGTGCTGAACACGTCTGTTCTCCGAAAGGAATAGCCCTAAAGAGTAGCACAATGCGCGCTTAGTCAATTGACTCTGATAGATACTCAGCGATCCGTTGTGTCTTTTCGGCATTTCGGCAAGCCGAGCGCAACAACTTGTGGCGATATGCATCCCGCCCACGGTTCGGGCTGCCTTGCGCTTTTGCGCGGCGATTATCGGTCTGGTGGTCCCGGCTGGCGGGGTTGGCTGACATTCTGGTCCTGGATCAGGCGGCCGTGCCGTTTGGTTTCGGTGATCACGTCCCCGAACGTGGTCAGCCCCTTGCCCTCAAGCAGCGGGATCAGTTTGACCAGCGCCTCCGCCGTCGCCTGCGCATCGCCAAGGGCGGTGTGGCGCAGATCGGCGGGTATGGTGATCGCCAGACGGTCACAAAGCGCATCCAGCGAATGTTGCTCCGTGGTGCCGAACACGACCGCCGACAAAAGCACCGTATCCAGAACGGGATGGTTCCATTCGACCCCCATCCTGTCGGCAAAGCGGTGCAGAAAGGCCAGGTCGAACGGCGCGTTATGGGCCACCAGAACCGCGTCGCGGGCAAAATGATGAAAGTTGCGCCCGACCGCGGTAAAATCGGGGGCCCCGCGGACATGGCCATCGGTGACGCGGTGAATCTCGGTCGAGGCGGGCGGGATCGGTCGGCCGGG
>JANSYB010000038.1 GCA_024742655.1 Paracoccaceae bacterium
GCCGTCGTCATGGGGATCGTGGGCGTGATCTGGTTCGGCGGGCCCGAGCTGGGCTACGTGATCGCGGCGGCGATGGTGATCAACCTCGTGGTTGCCGGGCTGGCCGGCACGATGATTCCCGTGGTGCTGGAACGGATGGGGGTCGACCCGGCGCTGGCCTCTGGTGCCTTCGTGACCACGGTGACGGATGTGGTTGGATTTTTCGCCTTTCTGGGGCTGGCGGCGGTGGTGTTGATATGACGGATCTGACGGAGATCAAGGCGGAGGCGCGCAAGGCCGCGTTCGCACGGCGCAAGGCGGCGCATGAGGCCTCGCGGTCGAACAGTGCCGGGTTGTTGTCCGAGGTGCTGGCCGGGTACCGGGGCGTGCCGCTGTCGGGCTACATGCCCATCCGCACCGAAATCGACCCGCTGCCCGCCATGGCAGAGGCCGCGGCCCATGGCCCGGTTGGCGTGCCGGTGATTCAGGCGGCGGGACTGCCGCTGAAATTCTCGCGGTGGGAGCCGGGCTGCCCGCTGAAAGAAGGGCCGTTCGGCGCGATGATCCCCGAGATGGATGATTTCCTCGAGCCCGAGATCCTGATCGTGCCGCTGGTGGCCTTTGACCGGTCGGGGGGGCGGCTGGGCTATGGCGGGGGGTTCTATGACCGTACGCTGGAACTGCTGCGCGGGCGGCGGGCGACGCTGGCCATTGGCTTTGCCTACGCCGCGCAAGAGGCCGTGGCCCTTCCGCTCGAGCCGACGGATCAGCCGCTGGACATGGTGGTGACCGAGAAAGAGGTGATCGCCTTTGGCTGAACATGACTATACCGCGCGGGTCGTGTGGACCGGCAATCGCGGGCAGGGCACGGCCAGCTATCGCGGCTACGACCGAACCTGGAATGTGGCGACGCCCGGCAAGCCGGTGATCGAATGCTCGAACGATCCGCTGCTGGGTGGTGATCCGGGCCTGCATAATCCCGAGGACCTGCTGATTGCGTCGCTGAGTGCGTGTCACATGCTGTGGTACCTGCACCTGGCCAGTGACGCGGGCATCGCGGTGCAGGGATACGAGGACGATCCGCTGGCGGTGGGTGAGACCCTGCCGGACGGGGCCAGCCGGTTCCTGCGTGCCACGTTGCGGCCCCGTATCACCGTGCCAAAGGGCACCGACCTGGGGCGCGCGGACGCGATCCATCATCAGATTCACAAGACCTGTTTCATCGCCCGGTCGGTGAATTTCCCGGTCGATTACGCGGCCAGTTACACCGAGACGGGGTAGGCAGGGCCGTTTTCTGCACAGAAAACGGGCAAGAAAATGCGCATTTTCTTGCGCGGAATTTGTGCAAATTCCGTCTGGTGCCCGGAGGGATGCGTCTTGCTCTTGGCCGCACCGCACCCTAACACCACTGCATGAGAGTTTTGTATCTGGGCGATGTGATGGGCCGTGCCGGTCGGCAGGCGATAGCGGAACAGCTGCCGCGTCTGAGGGCGGATTGGCGGCTGGATTTTGTCGTGGTCAACGGCGAGAACGCCACCAGCGGCGCGGGGCTGAGCGGGGCGCATGCCAAGCTGTTGCTTGAGGCCGGCGCCGATTGCGTCACGCTGGGCGATCATGCCTTCGATCAGAAGGACATGCTGCAATTCATCGAGAGCGAGCCGCGCATCCTGCGACCGATGAATTTCGCCAAGGACGCGCCGGGGCGCGGGCACCGTGTCTTTTCTGACGCGCGCGGGCGCAAGATCCTTGTGGCGCAGGTGCTGGGCCAGGTGTTCATGAAGCGCCCCTTCGACGATCCGTTCTCGGCCGTGGACGCGGTGCTGCGCGCGCATCCGCGCGGCGGGGTGGTGCAGGCCGCGCTGATCGACATGCATTGCGAGGCGACGTCGGAAAAGATGGGGATGGGCCATTTCTGCGACGGCCGCGCCAGCGTCGTGGTGGGCAGTCACACGCATGTTCCCACGGCGGACGCGCAGATTATGCCCAAGGGCACGGCCTATCTTACGGATGCGGGCATGTGTGGTGATTACCTCAGCGTGATCGGCATGGACCCGGCCGAACCCATGCGCCGTTTCGTGACAGGCATGCCCAAGGGCCGGTTCAGCCCGGCGCTGGGCGAGGCGACGCTGTCGGGGCTTTACGTCGAGACCGACGACAGGACCGGCGCGGCGGTGGATATCCGGATGGTGCGCCGGGGCGGGCGCCTGGAACAGGCGGGCCCGTGACATGCGCGAACGGCTGCGCCTGACTGCCATTCTGGTTGCCATGGGGGCGGGCTGGGGCCTTTGCGTGCCTCTGGGCAAACTCGCGGTCAGCACGGGGCATCAGCCCTTTGGCCTGATCTTCTGGGATCTGGTGATCGTCGCGGTGTTCCTTGGGGCGGTCTGCGCGCTGCGCGGACGGCGCCTGCCGCTCAGCCGGTCCGCGCTGTTCGTTTACGCGGTGGTGGCGGCACTCGGGACGGCGATCCCGGGCTGGGCCTATTACGCATCGGCGGTGCATCTGCCCGCGGGGGTGTTGTCGATCCTGATGTCGACGGTGCCCATGTTCGCCTTTCCCGTGGCGCTGTTGCTGGGCAATGACACGTTCCGGCCGGTGCGCCTGCTGGGGCTGATGTGTGGTCTGGGCGGCATCATCCTGCTGGTCGGCCCCGAGGCCAGCCTGCCCGAGCGGGCCATGGCGGCCTTCATCCCGGTCGCCCTGATCGCGCCGTTTTGCTACGCGGCCGAGAACAATTTCGTCGCCCGCTGGGGCACGGCGGGCCTTGATGCGTTTCAGGTCGTGGCCGGCGCGGCCGTTCTGGGGTCGATCGTCATGCTGCCGGTGGCGGTGTTGACCGGCCAGTGGGTGGACCCGCGCCCGCCCTATGGCGTGGCCGAGGGCGCGCTGGTTCTCAGCGCGCTGACCCATGCCATGGTCTATAGCGTCTATGTCTGGCTGGTGGGCCGCGCCGGGGCCGTGTTTACCGCGCAAACCTCCTACCTCGTAACCGGGTTCGGGGTGATCTGGTCGATGGCATTGCTGAGCGAAAGCTATTCGGGTTTCATCTGGGCGGCCCTGGCGCTGATGCTGGCGGGGTTGTTCCTGGTGCAGCCGCGCCCGTCGATCCGGCTGGTGCCCACCGTCGCCGTCGACGAGGCCGGGCGGTGACGGACGGGCCATGGCCCTACGTGGCGCTTTTCGCGCTTGGTCTGGGTTGGGGGGTGACGATTCCGCTGGCCAAACTCGCGGTCAGCACCGGGCATCAGCCGATGGGCCTGATTTTCTGGCAACTGGTGATCGTGGTGCTGTTTCTGGGCGTGGTGACATGGCTGCGCGGCAAGCGGCTGGTGCTTTCGCGCCCCTATCTTCGGCTGTTCGTGATGGTGGCGCTGTTCGGGGCGGTGCTGCCCGACATTTTCTACTACCTGTCGGCCATCCACCTGCCGGGCGGGATCATGTCCATCGTGGCGGCCACCTCGGCGATGTTCTCGCTGCCCATTGCACTGGCGCTTGGCAACGAGACATTCGAGATGCGCCGGCTTGTCGGCCTGATTTTCGGCTTTGCCGGTGTCGTGCTGCTGGTGGCCCCCGAGGCCAGCCTGCCCGCGGGAACCTCGGCCGTCTTCGTACTGCTGGCGCTGCTGGCGCCCGCACTTTACGCGACCGAGGGGAACCTCGTTATGAAATGGGGCACACAGGGGCTTGATCCGCTTCAGGTCGTGGTAGGCGCCTCCATGGTCGGGCTGGTCTTCGCCGCGCCGCTGGCCTGGGTCAGCGGGCAATGGGTGAATCCGCTGGCGGCCTTCGGGGTGGCCGAAATCGCGCTGATCGTCGGGGCGGCGCTGCACGCGCTGGTTTATGCCGCCTATGTCTGGCTGGTGGGGCGGGCGGGCTCGGTCTTTGCCGCGCAATCGAGTTACATCGTGACGGCAAGCGGGGTTCTGACCTCGATGGTGATGCTGAATGAGCGCTATTCGATCTGGGTGTGGCTGGCCCTTGCGGTCATGCTTCTGGGCATGTTCCTGGTACAGCCTCGCGCGGCAAGGGTGCTTGTGCCGGCACGCGCCATGGGCGACACTGTTGCCGGGGCAGAAAGAGGCGCGCAAGAGTGATCCAGATGTTTGAGCTGTCGCAGACCACGCAGGCGATCGTTGCGCTGCTGGTCGTGGTCAGCATGTTCGTGCTTTTCATCCGCGAGGTTTATCCGACCGAGGTGGTGGCGATCAGCGGGGCGGCCTTGCTGCTGGCGCTAGGCCTGCTGCCCTATGAGGCGGCGCTGAACATGCTGGCCAATCCCGCGCCATGGACCATTGCGGGGATGTTCATCGTCATGGGGGCGCTGGTACGCACCGGCGCGCTGGACGCCTTCACCAGCCTGGCCGACAGGCAGGCTCAGGTGAATCCGCGCCTGGCCATCGCGATGCTGATGGGCTTTGTCGTGATCGGGTCGGCCGTCATGAACAACACGCCGGTCGTGGTGGTGATGATCCCGGTCTTCGTGCAACTGGCGCGGACGCTGGGGGTGACGGCGTCCAAGATGCTGATCCCGCTCAGCTATGCCGCGATTCTGGGCGGCACGCTGACCCTGATCGGCACCTCGACGAACCTGCTGGTGGACGGCGTGGCGCGCGCGCAGGGCCTGCAGCCCTTCACCATTTTCGAGGTCACGCCGCTGGCCCTGTGTCTTGTCGTCTGGGGGGCGATTTATCTGTATTTCATCGCGCCGCTGTTGTTGCCCGACCGCGAAAGCATGGCGGACATGCTGTCGGACCGTTCAAAGATGAAGTTCTTCACCGAGGCGGTGATCCCGCCGGAGTCGAACCTGATCGGGCGCGAGGTCACCGGCGTGCAACTTTTCAAGCGCGAGGGCGTGCGCCTGATCGACGTTGTGCGGGGCGATCTTTCGTTGCGGCGCAACCTGCGTGGCGTCACGCTTCAGGTGGGGGACCGGGTGGTGCTGCGCACGCAGATGACGGAACTCCTCAGCCTGCAGCGCAACAAGGAACTCAAGCGCGTCGATCAGGTCTCGGCGGTGGAGACGACCACGGTCGAGGTGCTGATCACGCCGGGCTGCAAGATGGTCGGGCGCAGCCTTGGGGCCTTGCGCCTGCGGCGGCGGTTCGGGGTCTATCCGCTGGCGGTGCATCGGCGGAACCAGAATATCGGGCGGCAACTCGATGACCTGATCGTGCGGGTGGGTGACACCCTGCTGCTGGAAGGCGCGCCCGAGGATATCAAGCGGCTGGCCGCCGAGATGGACCTTGTGGATGTTTCGCACCCGTCGGCGCGGGCCTTCCGGCGCGGTCATGCGCCAGTGGCGGTGGCGGCCCTTATGGCCATCGTCGGGCTTGCGGCCCTGGGCGTGGCTCCCATTCTGGCACTGACGGTGATCGCCGTGGCGGTCGTTTTGCTGGCGCGTTGCATCGACGCGGACGAGGCGTTTTCCTTTATCGAGGGGCGGCTGCTGGCGCTGATCTTCGCCATGCTGGCGGTGGGCGCGGCGCTGGAGGCCTCGGGCGCGGTGCGCCTGATCGTGGATGTGGTCTCGCCGGTGTTCGGGGTGTTGCCACCGGTCCTGATCATCTGGGGGATCTACCTGATCACCTCCGTGCTGACGGAACTGGTCAGCAACAATGCGGTCGCGGTTGTCGTGACCCCGATTGCCATCGGGCTGGCCGATGCGCTTGGCGTGGATGCGCGGCCCCTCGTGGTGGCGGTGATGGTGGCGGCAAGTGCCAGTTTCGCGACGCCGATCGGCTATCAGACCAACACGCTGGTCTATGGCCCTGGGGGCTATCGCTTTACCGATTTCATGAAGGTGGGCATTCCGCTCAACCTCAGTATCGGGTTGCTGGCCAGCGCGGTCATTCCCCTGATCTGGCCGCTTTGAGGGTTGGCCTCAGATACTGGCGAAATCGCTGAACACCTTCTTTGAGATGGTGCGGGGCGAGGGCGCGCTGGTATCGGGTGCAGGTTTGGCTGGTGCTGACGGCGTCTGGCTTGGCGCAGGCATGTCGTGGCTCCTTTCAGTGGACCCCCGGCCAGACAGCGCCGACCGGCGCCCATGGTTTCGTGCGAGAACAGCATCCAAAGTGCATTGGGATGGAAATTCGCGACAGGTGATGGGACACTGTCCTCGCCCTTCAAGCCTGTCAGAACGCCCGGCACCGATCTACGGGGCATTTGGAAAAACTCTGTCGCCGGTTTGGCAAAAATGTGGCGGGATCGTGGCGGTGCGTCATTGGGTGCGCTGGCGTTTTCGCGGGACACTGGATATGACGGTTTCATGACATCCACCAGTATTCGAACCATTCTGGGCAATCGCCCCGTGCATGAGGTGACGCCCGAGACGCGCTTGCGCGCTGTGGCCCGCCAGATGGCCGAGCAGCGGGTCGGCGCCGTCGCTATTGTGCAAGACAACGCGCTTCTGGGGGTTCTGAGCGAGCGCGACATCGTCTTTCGGGCGGTGGCGCAGGGCCTGTCGGTCGATGACACAGAGGCCCGCGCGGTGATGACACCGGACCCGGTGACGCTCGATATCGACGCGCCGGTGTCCGAGGCGCTGGCCCGTCACCTGGGGGATGCGTTCCGGCATCTGCCCGTGCTGGAGGAGGGGCGGCTGGTTGGCTTGCTGTCCTATCGCGATATCCCGGCGGAATACGTGATGATGTTCGAGCACTTCCGCGAGATGTCCGCCGCGCGCGCCGACGAGGGCACCTGACGACGGTCGCCCGATCAGAACGGCCAGAACACCAGGATTGCCGGGATTGAGACGGCCACCACCAGCGCTTCGAGCGGCAGGCCCATGCGCCAGTAATCCCCGAACTTGTAGCCGCCAGGGCCAAGGATCAGCGTGTTGTTCTTGTGCCCGATCGGCGTGAGGTAGGCCGAGGAGGCCGCGACCGCCACGGCCATCAGGAACGGGTCGGGGGAAACCCCCAGCGATTGCGCCATCTGGATACCCACAGGCGCCGCCACGATGGTCGTGGCGGTGTTGTTGAGCACGTCCGACAGCGTCATCGTCACCACCATCAGAACGGTCAGGATAACCCAGGCGGGCATGCCTTGGGTCAGCCCGACCAGCGAATTCGCGATGAGTTCCGTGCCGCCTGCATCTTCCAGCGCGGCCCCGAGCGGGATCATCGAACCCAGCAGCACCACCACGGGCCATTCGATATGGGTGTAAAGCTCATTGAGGGGCACGATGCGGGTCAGCACATAGGCCAGAACCACCAGACCAAGCGCGATCGGCAGGTAGACGAGCCCAAAGCTGGCTGCCGCCACTGCCGCGCCGAAAAGGCCGATGGCCGCCCATGTTTTGGTGTCCTGCGTCACCGACAGCCCGCGTTCCGCCAGAGGCAGACAGCCCAGCCATTCGGTCACGTCCGATCCGGTTTCCTTCGGCACGAGCAGCAGCAGGATATCGCCGGGATGGATCATGGTCTTGCGCACCTGGCTGGTGATCCTTTTTCCCCGGCGCGATATGCCCATCAGCACAGAGCGCTGGCGCCAGTGCAACCCGATGGATTGCGCGGTCTTGCCGGCGATCCGGGCATCGCGGGGCACCACGACCTCGACGATATCCAGCCCCTCGCCGGCCGCCTTCAGGGCTTCTTCGCGTTCGCTGTCGGAGAAGGCCAGCGACAAGGCGGCGCGGAACTCGTCCAGGGCCTCGGGGGTGGCTTCCAGTACCAGGATATCCCCGGCGCGCACCTCGGTGTTGAGGGCCGGGCCGTAGCGCCGCTTGCCGTCGCGGATCACGCCGAGCAGGGCCACGTCTGTCTTGTCCGCGTCCGATTGCAGTTCGATCAGGCGTTTGCCGATATGGGCGCTGTCCTCGGGCACGGTCAGTTCGGCGATGTAGTCGCCCATCTCGGCCGCCTTGAGGCCTGCATCCTCGCGCTGCGGGATCAGCCGCCAGCCGATCAGCGCCACGAAGACCAGCCCGGCAACGGCCGTGATCGCGCCCACCGGGGCAAAGTCGAACATCGCAAAGGGGCTGCCCAGCGAATCCTCCCTTATCGAGGCGATGATGATGTTGGGCGGGGTGCCGATCAGGGTGGCCATGCCGCCCAGGATCGTGGCGAAGGACAGCGGCATCAGGCTCAGCCCCGGTGACCGGCCCGCCTTGCGCGCGGTCTGGATGTCGACGGGCATCAACAGGGCAAGGGCCGCCACGTTGTTCATGAAGGCCGACAAGACGCCGCCGATCCCGCCCATGATCGCGATGTGGCTGCCAAGGCTGCGGGTGCTGTCGACCAGCGTGCGGGTGATCAGGAAGACCGCGCCCGACCGCACGAGACCCGCCGACACCACCAGCACCAGTGCCACGATGATCGTGGCCGGGTGGCCGAAGCCGGCAAAGGCCTCCTGGGCGGGCACGACATCCAGCAACACCGCGACCATCAGCGCCGAAAAGGCGACGATGTCATAGCGGAACCGTCCCCATAACAGCAGCGCGAACACGGCGCCGAACAACGAAAACAAAATAATCTGGTCCTGGGTCACGCCTGCTCTCCGATTGCTTGTGGAAGCCAAGCGCATCCTGGCCGGGGTTGCAACCGGCTTGCGGGCCGGGGTCGGGCTGGAATATAGAAGGCCGAACCACGCAGTTTAATCGGAGGTCCGCATGGCCGGCCATTCAAAATGGGCGAATATCCAGCACCGCAAGGGGCGTCAGGACGCCGTTCGTGCAAAGCTTTTCTCGAAGCTGTCCAAGGAGATCACCGTCGCCGCCAAGATGGGCGATCCCGACCCGGACAAGAACCCGCGTCTGCGTTTGGCGGTCAAACAGGCGAAATCGCAGTCGATGCCCAACGACAATATCGACCGCGCCATCAAGAAGGCGACGGGCGGCGAGGGCGATGATTACGAGGAAATCCGCTACGAGGGGTATGGCCCCAACGGGGTGGCCGTGATCGTCGAGGCGATGACCGACAACCGCAATCGCACGGCCAGCACGGTGCGCTCGACCTTCACCAAGAACGGCGGCAACCTCGGCGAGACGGGCAGCGTGGGCTTCATGTTCGAACGCAAGGGCGCGGTGAGCTACCCGGCCGAGGTGGGCGATGCCGACACGGTGATGATGGCCGCGATCGAGGCCGGGGCCGAGGACGTGGAATCGGGTGAGGACGGCCATATCATCTGGTGCGCCGACACCGACCTGAACGAGGTCAGCACCGCGCTGGAGGCCGAACTGGGCGAATCGGAATCCACCAAGCTGGTCTGGCGGCCGACAACGACGACCGAACTGGACCTCGAAGCGATGCAGAAGCTGATGAAGCTGATCGAGGCGCTGGAGGACGACGACGACGTGCAGTCCGTCACCACCAATTTCGAAGCCTCCGACGAGGTCATGGCGCAGCTGGCGGCCGAGTAGACCCGGGTTTGCAGATGATTGAGAGCGGCAGGCTGACGCCTGCCGTTTTCGCATGTCAGGGACCAGAAAGGTGCAGCGTGGCGTTGCGCCTGCAACGCGACAGATCACCCTGTTACAAGACGAAACCGGCAGCCTGTTGGCTGCCGGTTGCAATCCGACCCGGCGGGGCACATGCCACGGCGGTCGGGGACACGGATTTCGATCAGGGCAGAAGCACCTTGTCGATCACGTGAATCACGCCGTTGGAGGCGAGGATATCCGCCTGCGTCACGTTGGCATCGTTCACGCGCACGGCCGCGCCGTATTTCCGCTGGGTTCCGTCGACATGCACGGTTTCGCCCTGCACGGTGGCCACGTTCAGACGTTGGCCGATCACCTGATCGGATGTGACGGCGCCGGGCACCACGTGGTAGGTCAGGATGCTGACCAGTTGATCGCGGTTTTCCGGCAGAAGCAGGCTTTCGACGGTGCCGGCGGGCAGGGCCTCGAA
>JANSYB010000724.1 GCA_024742655.1 Paracoccaceae bacterium
CTGAAATGCACGTTGCCGCGCCACAGATCTCCATGCAGCAGAGATGCGGGCGGGGCAGGGGGCAGCAGGTCGGGCAAACGCGCCGACAACCTCTCCAGACGCTTTGCGATAGCCCTGGGCATTTCCCCCGGGGCTGCCATCAGGCGCTGATCGGCCCAGAAACCCGGCCAGGTCGCGCGTGGGGCGCAGGGGATGTCGACCGGACCGAAGGCATAGGGCTCAGCCCATCCATAGGCCGCGCCGACCACCTTGTGCTGCGCCTTCAACGCCATGCCCAGACCGGCCCAGGCGTCGGGGGTGGCGGGGCCTTCCGGCAGGTCCTCCATCAGCAGAACGTCGACACTGACGCCGATCACGTCCGGCACCGGCGATCCGGCCTGTGCAAGAGCGGCCAGCATCCGCGCCTCGCACGCAACGCGTGGGCCGGTCTTGGCCACATAGGTGGTATAGTCCGGCGCCAGTGTGATGCGGGCCACCTGCGACAAATCTCCGCCCTGCAGGGTTTGCACGAACAGAATCTCCTGTCCGGTCAAGGCCCTGGTGGCCTCGGCAAGGCTCATGGCGTGTAGGTCACCGTGGCCTCGCCGGCCTGCATCGGCCCGGTGGCCCGGTCGAACCGCAAATAGGCAATCGCACGTCCGCCCGACTGCGTGTACAGCGTGCCCGCAGGCTTGCCATCGGTCGTGATTTTGGTGCCGATCGGTGCGCTACCGTCGATTTCGACCGTGGCCAGCCCCTTGCGCAGTTCGGTCTTGTGCTTCATCCGGGCGGTCACTTCCTGTCCCACGTAACAGCCCTTGCGGAAATCGACACCGTTCAGCCGCTCGAACCCGGCCTCCAGGATGAACGTATCGGGCGTCAGCTCTATCCCGGTTTGCGGGATGCAATGCGCCACGCGGATGGCGTCGAAGTCCGTGCCGTCGTCGCCGGCCTCCGGCCCGTAAAGCCGCCAGCCCATATCCGGGTGCCGCGGATCGGCAAGCGCCCCGTCGGGGGCCGGGCCGGTCCCGCGCCGAACCTGCAGATCGGTTTGCGTGATCGTGACATCGGCGCGCAGCTTGTACATGGTCAGCCTTTGCAGAAGCCCCGGCGCCAGTTCCGCGTCCACATCCATCAGGATGGAATCGCCATGCGGCACCAGAAAGAAATCGGCCAGGTACTTTCCCTGCGGTGTCAGGATCGCGGCATAAACCAGCCCGTCGGCAAGGTGCGCCGTGTCGTTCGTGATCAGGCCTTGCAGAAAATGCTCGGCGTCGGTGCCGGATATCTCGACTATGGTGCGCGTCATGGCCCCTCCCGCTTTGTTCATGCGTGTAATATAGAGTGTCCAACGGGCGGCAACAGGGGCAAGATATGCGGGCCAGGCTTTCGGTGGTGATGCCGACATTGAATGCGCAGGAGGGGCTGGCACGATCCCTGCCGGCGCTGGCCGAAGGGCTGGAGGCCGGGCTGATCCGCGAATTGGTGATCTCGGATGGCGGATCGCAGGATGACACGCGTCGCATCGCAGATGCCGCGGGGGCCTGTTGGATCGACGGACCGGCATCGCGCGGGGGGCAGTTGCGACGCGGGGCCGATGCCGCACAGGGGGA
>JANSYB010000256.1 GCA_024742655.1 Paracoccaceae bacterium
ACTTTGGGAATCACGCCCGCCGCCGTTGGTCAGCGCATTCGCAGTCTCGAAGTCTATCTGGGGACCGACCTGCTGCTGCGGGGGCGTTCGGGTTTGCAACCAACACCTGAACTCGAAACCGCCATGCAGGATTTGCGCAGTGGTTTTGCCGCGTTGGAACGGGTGACCGAGACCCTCGATTTTCAGCGGATGAGCGAAATCCATATCGTTGCCGATCCGGACTGGGCCGAACTCTGGCTCGCCCCGCGCCTGCCCGATTTCAGGGCAAAGTATCCGAACATCCTGTTCTGCATCAACGGGGCGGGTGACGTGCAATTGCGGCTCGGCTCACCGGATCTGCGTATCACCTATGGGGGTGAAAAAGGGGAGCCCCTGTTTCGTGATCTTTTCCTGCCGGTCACCGGGCCGGACAACCCCCGCCGCATCGCGGACTGGGATCAGGACATGCCCATGGAAGGAATGCCCCTGCTGCACCTCAAGTCACAGCGCGACCGGGACGATGTTCCGGGATGGGTAGCCTGGTTCAACGCATTCGGACAACGCCAGAAAGGGCCTGATCGCGGGGTGCATTATGAACATACCCGCGTCGCGATCGAGGCCGCGCGCGAGAATGTCGGGTTTCTGGTCTGCGGTCTGTCCCTCGCCCTGAGGGACCTCGACGAAGGATCGCTTCTGCTTCCGTTTCCGGCCAGCCAGCACATCAAGGCCCCGCACCCCTACAAACTTGCCTTGCGCAACGACGCCACCAACCGGCCGCAGATCATGACGTTTGTCGCGTGGCTGCGGGACAGGTCCGCAGACACCGCCCGACGCCTTGACGCAACAGCGCGGCAGGGATCCTAACGGATCGGCGGCTCGGCCTGGCTTGCGTCCCAGTCGGGCTCGAAGCCCAGAACCTCGGTTGCGGGCGGAAGCGTCGGGTTGAACAGGATATTGTGTGCCATCGTGGCCTGGTGCAGCAGGTTGTGCGGCGCCAGTCGCCAGACCTTGCAATCCAGATCGAACCGCTGGCCATAAGCCTCGAAGATCAGCGTGCAGCGCCCGGCCTCGTGGATCTGTTTCGCCCCGGGCGATCCGGGTGGGAACGTGGCCGTCAGGATGTCCGAGAATTCCTTGGCCTTCTGATAGTAGGTGGCCGACAGGAACTGCAACGCGGTTTGCCGGATTTGTGCGGGGTCGTTCGTCTTGGCCGCCATGTGCTGCAACTCGGGCGTGACCGAATAACCGGGCGCCTTATTCAGCACCGTGATGACCGCACCCATGGACTCGTCCGCACCAGGCAGGAAAACCTCGGGCATGATCGCGTCATCGGGGCGGCCGTCATTGTTGCGCATCGACAGTTGGCGCACGTGGCATTGCCACTTGAGAAAAGCCAACCGCAAGGGGCTGTCGGAAAAACTCTGGCCCAGCTGGGCGGCGAGCGAACTCATGCAACACTCCTCTTGGTTTCGTTGGTCAGTGCAAAGGGCCGGTCGCTGGTCAGGCTGGGGATACGTCCCTCCGCCTCGGTCACGCGATTCAGATCGATGCGGGCCTGTACCACGCCCGGCAGGGTGCCGCCATCGCTGATAACCTCGCCCCACGGGCTGATGACGAGAGAATGGCCAAAGCATTCGCCGCCCCCGGGGACCGGGCCGATCGCGCAGGGCGAGATCACGTAGCGCGTGTTCTCGACTGCGCGGGCGCGATTCAGGATATGCCAATGCGCCTCGCCCGTCTTTTTGGTAAAGGCGGCAGGGCAGATCAGGATATCCGCGCCGGCTTGCGCCAGATCGCGGAAAAGCTGCGGAAACCGCAGGTCGTAACAGATTGTATGGCCGATCCGGGCAAAGGGCGTGTCGTGGATAATGGCCTCTTTGCCGGGGCTGACATGGGCGCTTTCGCGGTAGATTTCCGTCTCGGAAAGCTGAATGTCGAACATGTGGATCTTGTCATAGCGGCCACGGATCGAACCGGTATCATCCAGCATGATTCCGCGGTTGATGATCCGCCCGTCCGGACCGTCGACGGCAATGGACCCCAGATTGACCCAGACCCGACGGGCCGCTGCGAAATCCTGCATCTCTTTGAGAAAAGGATGCGCGGCCTCCGGTGCGGAGGGCGCCGCGACGGCAGCGCCCTCGGTTTTCAACCCGCCGCAATATTCCGGCAGGAAAAGGATGTCCGCGCCCGACTTGACCGCGGCCTCGGCCAGCGGCATCGCCTCGTCCAGCGCCGATTGGAAATCGGGCATCGGCCGTGTTTGCAGGCAGGCGATATCAAGCGGGCGCGACATGGGCCTAGAATTTCATATAGGCCTTGCGCAGCGCAACCAGCGGATGCCGGTCGGACATCTGGAACTTGATCAGAAGTTCCCGCGCGATCATGTCACGATCCTGCTGGTTGTCGGGCAGGTCGATCGTGTCGGGGACGCGGATCCAGCCGTTGTTGTTGCGGTCGAACACCGCCGGCGCGCCTTCTTCGTAGCCCATGTGCACGTCTTCCAGCCAATTCAGATCATCCCAGCCCATGACCTCCATATACTTGGTCAGGAAGGGGGTGATCCGGTCGTAATCGGGCACCAGGTTCACGTCGTAGCGATAGCCGATATGCTGACCGATTTCCTTTTCGCGTTCGGATTCAAGCCCGTCCGCATCCTTGAGGAACTGATCGACATCCTTGATCTCGGAGCCGCGATACTGTGTTCCAGCCATTGTGTTTTCTCCTCTCGGGATGGTGCGTGAGATCACGCACCCTACGCGGTGTAGGGTGCGTGTTTACAAGCACCGCTTACAGGTGGTGATAATCTTCGACGCCGACCGTGTGGTTGGTGCCCGCAAGCGGGACACCGGCCATGGCCGAGGCTTCCATCGTGAGTGCGGCCAGATCCTCGGGCTCCAGCGAATGGAGATAGGTCTTGCCGCAGGCACGGGCGAACAGCTGCGCCTCAATGGTGAGCGTGTGCAGGAAGTTGTACACCCGTTCCGCCGCCTCGTCAGGGTCAAGCCGCGCGCGCAGCTTGGGGTCTTGCGTTGCCACGCCAACCGGGCAGCGTCCCGTGTGACAGTGGTAGCAATAACCCGGCTCGGCGCCGATTTCCTCGGGGAAGTTGGCCTCGGGGATATCCTTGTTGCAGTTCAGCGCCATCATTGCCGAATGACCGATCGCGATGGCGTCCGCGCCCAGGGCAATCGCCTTGGCCACGTCGGCCCCATTACGGATACCGCCAGCGTAAACCAGGCTGATCTCGCCACGCTTGCCCAGATCGTCGATGGCCTTGCGCGCCTGACGGATCGCGGCCATGCCGGGCACGCCGGTGTCCTCGGTCGCGAGGTGCGGGCCCGCACCGGTGCCGCCTTCCATCCCGTCGATATAGATCGAGTCCGGGTCGCATTTCACGGCCATCCGAACGTCGTCATAGACGCGGCTCGCGCCCAGCTTGAGCTGGATCGGGATCTGCCAGTCGGTGGCTTCGCGGATTTCCTGGATCTTCAGTGCCAGATCGTCCGGGCCCAGCCAGTCGGGGTGACGGGCCGGCGAACGCTGATCGATCCCGGCGGGCAGAGAGCGCATCTCGGCGACCTGGTCGGTCACTTTCTGACCCATCAGGTGGCCGCCAAGGCCCACTTTACAGCCCTGACCGATGAAGAATTCACAGCCGTCGGCCAGAATCAGGTGGTTCGGGTTGAAACCATAGCGCGACTGGATGCACTGGTAGAACCATTTCGAGCTGTAGCGGCGCTCGTCGGGGATCATGCCACCCTCGCCCGAGCAGGTCGCGGTGCCGGCCATCGTGGCGCCGCGGGCCAGCGCGGTTTTCGCCTCGTAGGACAGCGCACCGAAGGACATGCCGGTGATGTAGACCGGGATATCGAGTTCCAGCGGCACCTTGGCGCGCGGACCGATAATGGTCTTGGTTTCGCATTTCTCGCGGTAGCCCTCGATCACGAAACGCGTCAGCGTGCCGGGCAGGAAGGTCAGGTCGTCCCAGTGCGGGATCTTCTTGAACAGCGAGAAGCCTCGCATCCGGTAGCGGCCGAGCTCGGACTTGATGTGGATGTCATCCATCACCCGGGGCGGGAAGATGAAGCTGTCGCCGATGCGGTTTACATCGCGGTCCAGCGGCTTTTTCTTGGGCAGATCACCATCAGCCATTTTGATTTCCTTTCCTTGATGGAATGGCACGGCCCCCGTGCGGAGGCCGGGGCCCAATTACAGAATGAGTTTCTTTTCGGTGGGCTCGAGGTTGTCGTAGTTCCACAGCATCTTGCCCGCGACGATCTTGGTGAAGTGATCCACGCCTTTTTCCGGCATCAGACCATATTGCGTCAGCTTCCGGGTCAGCCATGCCTTGTCGAGATCGGTCAGTTCGGCCTCGACCGCGTCAACGCCCAGGCTCTTGATCTCGCCACCGACGTAAATCGTGCCGTCATACATCGAGTCGCCGAGGTTCTTGCCGGCATTGCCGCACACGACCATCCGGCCCCGCTGCATCATGAAGCCGCTGAGCGCGCCGGTGTCACCACCGACAATGATCGTGCCGCCCTTCTGGTCGATGCCCGTCCGCGAGCCGACCGAGCCGCGGCACACCAGGTCGCCGCCACGAATGGCCGCACCGAAGGTGGAACCGGCGTTCTTCTCGATCATGATCGTGCCGGACATCATGTTCTCACCGCAGGACCAGCCCACGCGCCCGCTGATACGGACGTTCGGCCCGTCGATCAGGCCCACCGCGAAATAGCCCGTGGAGCCTTCGATGATGAGATTCAGCTTGCTGAGGATGCCAACGCCCAGGCTGTGCATGCCGCGCGGGTTCTGCAACAC
>JANSYB010000596.1 GCA_024742655.1 Paracoccaceae bacterium
AAGCCGGGTCAAAAAGGCCGGATATCAAGACGCCTGCGCCACATAACAGACCACAGGCCAAGGCAACGAGCCGGATCATGCGACACCTCCGCCGCCCAGGGCGCGCTGCAGATAAACCGAGATTGCCGCGCCGGCGAAGATTGTCACGAAAATGATGGCCGCTTGTCTTGGGCGTCTTGCCAGTCCGATCATCGCGCCACCCAAGCTGGCGCCGCCAAAGCGGGCCGCAAAACCGACAAGAAGCCCGCCCGCCACCAGAAATGGCCAGTCCGCTTCGCGTACCGCTTCCAGCGAAAATCCAAGGCCCGTCATGATCAAGGGGGCCACCGCGATGCCACCGATGAACGCGATACTTGTTGCAGCGACCCCTTCGGCGCCCCCAAGAAGGCTTCCGATCATGCCGGACGCGCTCATTTCGCGACCTGTAAGCAGGATCAGGAGGCCGGCGGCCAGTCCGATCAGGGCGCCTCCCAAGAGCACCGTCGACAACGTATCGTCCAATCCAGCCAAAGTGACACCCTCCCAAGGTTTGCAGAAAGATTGGAAGACCGCGCCGCGAAATCAAGCTTTATGCACAATTTCGATCGGAACAGGCGGTGGACCAGGACCGGCCTTTGTCGCCATTTGAGGCAGCGATCCGCTGTTGGTCCTCACCGGTGCCAAAACACCAAAACGCCCGCCTCTTACGAGACGGGCGCAGAAATCGTCCGAAAGCCGGAGCGTCTTAGCGGCGGATGCCGAGGCGCTTGATGAGGTCCTGGTACCGGGCCTCTTCCTTGCCCTTGAGATAGTCGAGCAGCTTACGGCGCTGTGCGACCATCTTGAGAAGGCCACGACGACCGTGGTTGTCCTTCTTGTGGGTCTTGAAGTGTTCAGTGAGCGTGGTGATACGCGATGTCAGGATGGCAACCTGTACCTCAGGCGAACCGGTGTCGCCGTCCTTGGTCGCGAATTCCTTCATCACCTTGGCTTTTTCTTCAGCAGTGATCGACATCGGGGTCTCCTTTTGTCAAAGGGTGAAGGGCACAAGCCGGGATGTCGTCCAGCAGGGTCCTATGGAGAGTTCCGCCACGTGACGCGACGGATGGGCGGGTATAAGAGATTCTCAGCCAAAAGGAAAGCCTGAATCCTGCGCCTGCAGTTACGCAGCGCTGTGCGGAATCAGCGTGATGTGTTCCAGGCCCAAGCCGGTCTCACTGTAGACGTCGGCAATGCGTACTCCATTCAAAAGAACATGGTGCATGTTCGTGTTCTCGCCGTCGTGCTCGACCTCGACATCGGGATCCTGGCCGGCGGTATCGTCATAAAATACGACGAGGTTGTCCTCGAGCGCCGAAAAGTCGGTGATTTCGGCCTGGTGGTCAGACTGCGTCCACGCCGTCAGCGATATGACGTCCGCGCCCGCGCCGGCTGTTACGATATCGCCCTGACCCGCCGTGATCGCATCCTCCCCGCTGCCACCATTCAGAAAATCCCTGTCCTGTCCGGGCTCAATTCCATCGGGTGCGGTGCCATCCAACGTGTCATCGCCATCCCCGCCGAACAGCGTATCTTCCCCGGCATCTCCGGCCAGACTGTCATTGCCAAGATACCCGTGCAGCGCATCGTCACCGGCACCGCCGGTCAGGCTGTCGTCGCCTTCGCCCGCGTGCAGAATGTCATTACCTGCGCCGCCATCCATCTGATCCGCGCCATCGTGGCCGTAAAGCGTGTCGTCACCCGTATCGCCAGTCAGCGTATCGTTTCCGGCATCGCCGTGTACCGTATCATCGCCGGCACCACCCGACACGGTATCGTCGCCATCGCCACCGCGGGCCTCGTCATTGCCGTCACCCGCCTGAACAAGGTCATCCCCATCATATCCATTCAGAAGATCCTGATATTCGGAACCGACCAGCACATCTGCGTCGTCGGTGCCCACCCCGACCCGATAATCGTCCATGTCAGGGTCACCGTCACCGGTCGCTATTTCCGTCACGGAGGGACTGGCACCCGTTTCTTCCACCGGATCGGCAAAGTCCTGACCGGGTGTCTCTGGCTCGACCGGGGCGGCCGGGTCTGCCTCGTCCAGCCCCCATAGGGCCGCGGCACCCACCGCCATCATTCCCATCAGTCCCGCAAGCAACAACATAACATCAGCCCAGAGTTACACGGCGCGAGTCAGCCACATCGCGCGATTCCATGCAAATGAATCAC
>JANSYB010000165.1 GCA_024742655.1 Paracoccaceae bacterium
AAAACTAATGGCGGGCCTTGGTTTCGATGCACTGTTGCTCACCACAGAGCCGGAAGTGCGGTATTTTACCGGCTTCGACACGATCTTTTGGCTCAGCCCGACCCGGCCATGGTTCGTGTTGATCCCGGCCAAGGGGGCTCCAATTGCGGTTATCCCGGAAATCGGTGCACCGAGCATGTCGCTGACCTGGATCTCCGACATCCGCACCTGGCTCGCGCCTCAACCTGAAGATGACGGTATTTCCCTCCTGGCGGATACCTTGCGAGAGTTGATGCCGAAGGGCGGTACGCTGGGCCTGCCGATGAGCCACGAGACCCATGTCCGCATGCCTGCCGCGGACTTTCAGAAGCTGAAGGCCGCAGTGGATGGCATCACCTTTGCGGACGGCACTGAGGTTGTCCGGCGCCTGCGGATGGTGAAATCCAAGTCCGAAATCGCCAAGATTGCCCGGATTTGCAGTATCGCGTCGTCGGCCTTTGAAGATCTGCCTAAACACATCCGGGCGGGCGACACCGAACGTCAGGCCTTTGCCAAGTTCAAGATCGACCTGTTGCAGAAAGGCGCTGACGATGTGCCCTACCTGGTGGGCAGTTCCGGCCCTGGAGGATTTTCCGATGTGATCACCCGGCCCACGGACCGGGTGATCGAAGCGGGCGATATTCTGCTGCTGGATACCGGTTCTCTCTGGGGGGGCTATAGCTGCGACTTTGACCGCAACTATGCGTTTGGCCATGCCTCGAACGAGGCGCAGGCCGCGTATGATCTGGCCTGGCGGGCCACGCAGGCGGGGCTGGAGGCGGCGCGCCCGGGTATCACCACCACCGATCTGTTGGGCGTGATGGCGAAGGTTCTGGAAGATGGCGGCAGCAGCGGCCACCAGATTGGCCGCATGGGGCACGGGTTGGGGATGCAGGTGACCGAATGGCCATCCCTTATGGCCGGTGACAATACCCTAATCGAGCCAGGCATGGTGCTGACCCTGGAACCCGGCCTGGCCTTCGGCGGCGACAAGATGATGCTGCATGAGGAAAATATCGTCATCCGCGAGGATGGTGCCGAGCTTTTGTCGCGCCGCGCCCCGCGCGAGCTTCCAATCATTTCTTAAGGGCGCTGGACACCCAGAATGAACTCACAACCACCCTCACACACCCAGGTCGTAATCATCGGAGGCGGCATTCACGGCTGCTCGGTCGCTTATCATCTGACCAAACAGGGGCTGACCGATGTTGTGCTGTTGGAACGCAAACAGCTGACATCGGGCACAACCTGGCATGCGGCGGGTTTGGTGGGGCAGTTGCAGGGCAGCCATTCGACCACGGCCTTTGCCAAATACGGCATCGAGCTATTGCAGGAGATCGAAGCCGAAACCGGCCAAAATCCGGGCTACTGGCGATCAGGGTCAATTTCGATCGCAGTGAATGACGAACGTATGGCCGAACTGAAGCGCAAGGCGGATTTCGCTTCGTTTTTCGGGATCGAAGCCCATTACCTGACCAACTCCGAAATCTCCGAGCGCTGGCCGCTGATGAACCCCGAAGGGGTGCTGGGCGGCATCCATATGCCCAGCGACGGCTCGGCCAATCCGGTGGACCTGACCACGGCACTGGCCAAGGGTGCGCGGATGCGTGGCGCGAAGATCCTTGAAAACATCAAGGTCGAAGAGGTGCTGACCCGCAACAACAAGGCGATTGGCGTGCGCACCGATCAGGGCACGATCAGCGCGGATGTCGTGGTCAACTGCGGCGGCATGTGGGCCCGCGAACTGGGCCGTCAGAACGGCGTCGGTGTGCCGTTGCATGCCTGCGAGCATTACTACCTCGTGACCGAAGCCATCGACAATCTGCCCAGTGACCTTCCGGTGCTGCGTTCCTATTGCGACGGCACCTATTGGAAGGAAGACGCGGGCAAGCTGCTGTTTGGCTTTGCCCATTTTCAGGCGAGACCCTGGGGCATGGAGGGCATTCCGGAGAGCTTCGAATTCGACAGCTTGCCTTTCATCGAAGACGACGTGATGGAGGTGCTTGAACTGGCAATGAACCGGGTGCCGCTCTTGCAGGAGACCGGTATTCGGACCTTCTTCAACGGCCCCGAAAGCTATTCCTTTGATGGGCGGTTCATCTTGGGTCAGGCGCCTGATATCCGGAACTATTTCGTTCTGGCAGGCGTGAACTCTACCGGAATCCAGTCGGGATCGGGCGCGGGCCGGGCACTGGCACAGTGGATCATCGATGGCCACCCGCCGATGGATCTGAGCGAGATGGACCCGAAACGCTGCGAGGAATTCCAGGCGCGCGACCCGTATCTGCAGAAACGCTGCCCCGAGACGCTGGTGCTGACCTATGCGATGCATTGGCCGAACCGGCAGCGCGAGACTGTTCGTAACCTGCGCCGGACGCCGTTCTATCACCCGATGAAGGCGCGGGGCGCCTGTTTTGCCGAAGCGCAGGGCTGGGAACGGCCGGGCTGGTTCGCGCCAGAAGGCGTAGAGCCCAAATATGACTACAGTTTTGGCCGCCAAAACTGGTTCGACCATGTTCAGGAGGAACAGAAGGCCGCGCGCCAATGCGTGGCGATGATCGACTATACCATGCTGGGCAAACTGATGGTCGAGGGCAAGGATGCCGAAAGCTTCCTGCAGCGGGTCTGCACCAACAACATGGCTATGGCCAATGGCCGCGTGGCCTATACCCTGATGCTGAATGAGCGCGGCGGGATCGAAAGCGATGTCACCGTGGCCCGCCATGACGATGACAGTTTCATGGTGATGAGTTCGATCTCGCACACAAGGCGCGACTACCTGCATCTGCGCGACAATATTCAGCCGGGCGAGGATGTCCGTCTGCGCGATGTGACGCCCAGCTATGGCGTGCTGGGTATCATGGGTCCGAAAAGCCGCGACTTGCTGCGGGCAGTCAGCGATGCTGATCTGTCGAACGAGACCTTCCCGTTCAACAGTTTGCGCCATTTCCATATTGGCCATGCCAAGGTGTTTGCCCAGCGTCTGTCCTATTCCGGCGAACTGGGCTGGGAAATCTTTATCACCCCGGATTTTGCCGAACATGTGTTCGAGGTTCTTGCCGATGCCGGCAAAGCCTTTGACCTGCGTCTGATTGGTGGCGAGGCACTAAATGCGCTGCGCATCGAAAAGGGTTTTGTCCACTGGGGTCACGACATGGCCTATACCGAGTCACCGCATCAGATCGGGCTCGACTTCGCCTGCAAGCCGAACAAGGAAATTCCCTTTATAGGACGCGACGCCTATTTGGCGCGCAGGGCGGAAAACAAGGGGCCATTCCTTTTCTTTCTCAGGCTCCGCGATCCCGAACCACTACTGCACCACAATGAGCCGGTGCTGCGCGGCGGCAAAGTTGCGGGTTACGTGACCGCCGGCGCCTGGGCGTGGGAGCAAGGCGCGGCAGTGGGCTTATGCCTGCTCAACGCGCCGGCGGGCGAAACCGGGCGGGATGCCGCCGGGAAGGGCCAGTTCACCGTACTGGTCGAGGGCAGGGAAATCGAAGCCGATATCAGCCTGTCCCCGTTCTATGATCCGGACAGCAAGAGGATGCTCGACCGCGAAGGACAATTACCGGCCAGTGAGGCAAAGAATTCGACCCTTCCGCAGGCCCCGGTGATGAGCGCTCAGAAACAGGCAGAGGACCGGGTGAAGTGATGAAGATCGCCGAAAAAGAGTATCGACGACACCCAAACGACAAACAAGTTGTGAAATCTAGGAGGAACAAATGACTTGAAGCACACTGAAAACACTGAGCGCCGCAACAATTGCAGCGGTCGTTGGCTCCGTTTCGGCACTGGCGAACCGCTTCGTATCGGCTGTTCCAACATTCCGATCCGGGAATACCCTGATGAAAACGGCGACGCCAAAGGTTTCGTCAACGAGATCGCCGTCGGTATTCTGAAAAAATGTCTACAAGAACGTCGAGTCCGTCGCAACCGACTGGGGGACACGTCGATTCATCAACCGAAAAAGTTAGACCGCGTTGCCGCCAACCCGAAAACCACTTGGGGAATGTTTGAAAGACTGCACGGCAAGCGCATCAACTCGAACCAAAAACAGACAGGAAGAGGTGTCGCAATGACCAAAAAAACCGATCAAATCTTACTGAACAGGCTAGCAGATGCTGCAAAGATGGGCAGCATTTCACGCCGATCTTTCATGCACTATTCGATGGCGGCTGGCATGACCGCAAGCGCAGCCACCGGTTTGTGGACCAGCAGCGCCTACGCACAGGAACCCCGCCGTGGCGGCACCTTCAGGGTTGGAATGCACGATGGGAACACGGGAGACACCCACGATCCGGGCACATACGCATCGCGCCAGCAGATCTATCTGGCTCACCAGTACCGCAGCTATATGACCTTGATCGAACCGGACGGAACACTCGGCCCAGATCTGGCCACCAACTGGTCGGCGAATTCGGATGCATCGGTCTGGACATTTGAACTGAACGCCAATGCGTCTTTCCACAGCGGTAGCCAGGTCATGTCGAAAGATGTAATTGCATCGCTCAACCATCACCGTGGAGACAATAGCACGTCGGCGGCAAAGGCGTTTCTGGCGTCGGTGACCGACATTCAGGCTGACGGTGACCACACCGTTGTTGTAACCTTGAACAGCGGCAATGCCGACCTGCCCTGGCTGCTGACCGATTACCACATCGCCATCTGTCCTGCCAATGACGACGGAACGCTGAACTGGCAAAGCGGCGACGGGTCTGGCCCTTACAAGATCGATAGCGGGGAGTGGGGTGTCAGCTGGAGCTTGAGCCGCCACGAGGGATGGCATCTCGAAGGTGCCTATTTCGACCAGGTCGAGATGCTGGTACTCAACGATCCGAACGCGCGTCAAGCCGCGTTGGTGACCGGTGATGTCGATGCTGTGTCGCTGATCGACCTCAAGACATTCGCGCTTCTGGAACGCGATCCGAATATTGTTGTTGACAACGTGCCGTCGGGCGCTGCGATCACGATGCCTATGCACTGCAACACGCCCCCCTTCGATGACGTCAACGTGCGAAATGCGCTTAAACTCTCAATAGACCGCAATGAGATCATCGAAAAGATCGCGTTTGGCGCGGCCTCGATCGGCAATGATTTCCACCATTCGCCGGCTCAACCATACTGGCCTGACGATATCGAACAGCGCGAATACGACCCGGACCAAGCCAAGGCGCTGCTCAAGAAAGCGGGCATGGAAGGTCTCACTGTCAGCATCTCGACGGCAGACAGCCTGTTTTCCGGAGCTGTCGACATGTGCGTGCTTTACGCGGCACAGGCAGAGGCGGCAGGCATAACCGTCAACGTGGTGCGTGAACCCAACGACGGCTACTATAACGACGTTTGGCTGCAGAAACCGTTTTGTGCTGTGTCCTGGGGCGCACGTCCAACACCTGATGTGATGTACACGCTGGCCTACAAGGATGACGCCGCTTGGAATGAGAGCTTTTGGCAGAACGAACGGTTCAACGAGCTGCTTCTTCAAGCGAAGGGAGAGCTCGATGACAGTCTGCGTGCAGAAATGTATCGTGAAATGGCGGTCATTGCCCGCGATGACGGCGGTACCATCATTCCGATGTTCAATAATTTCGTCTATGCGCGGCGCAGCAATGTCATGCACGGCCCCAACCTTGCCGCAAGCTGGGAGCTTGATGGCGCACGCGCCCCAAGCCGCTGGTGGTTCACGGGTTGAACATCAGGATAAAGAGCACGGCTCCGTTCACGGGGCCGTGCCATCCAGCAATGTGATTGCGATAGCCAACATGCATATTTGGCCTGCCAGGAACCATTCGGCGTGTCGAACTCAAATGCCGCAAAGTTCGCGCACTGATCCTTGTCTGCCGGAAGTTCGCCGCGCCTAAGATAAATGACCGGTTTCACAGCAACAACTCGGCGCAAGACGTCGAGCATCTGCAGCATTTAGCTTGCAGCGAGCGCGC
>JANSYB010000300.1 GCA_024742655.1 Paracoccaceae bacterium
CTCATGCGCCCGCCCTCCGCTGGGCTTCGCCGCCGGTGGTGGCCTGGCCGTGGGTGAGGCGGGTCATGAGTTTCTCCAGCCAGATCTCGGAGACGCGGGTAAGCAGCAGGTAGAAGACCAGCAGGGCCAGGAAATACCAGGTCCGCCAGTCGCCATGGGGATAGTCGGTGAAGCGCGGATTGGCGGTGCCGCCCAGTTCGCGCGCCCAGTAGACGATGTCCTCGACCCCCAGCAGGAACAAAAGTGGCGTGGCCTTGGTCAGCACCATCCACAGGTTCGACAGCCCCGGCAGCGCGTAGACCCACATCTGCGGCACGAGGATGCGCCAGAAACTCTGGCGGCGCGACATCCCGTAGGCCTCGGCCGTTTCCAGCTGGGCCCGCGGCACCGCGCGCATGGCCCCGAAGAGCACGTTGGCGGCGAAGGCCCCGAAGACGATGGCGAAGGTCAGGACCGCCAGGAAAAAGCCGTAGGTTTCATGGATCCACTGCGCGGAATTGCCCAGAGGCAGCTTGGCCTCGGCGCAGACGATGAAATCATTGCCCTGCCGGATCGGCTGATCCCAGTCAGGGCATTTGACCTTGTGACGAATCCATTCAAACGCCTGATCCAGCGCGATGACGAAAAACAGGAAGAAGGCGATATCGGGCACACCGCGAACCACGGAGATGTAACCCTTGCCGATCCAGTTGACCGGCCAGACGCGAGAGCGCGCCGCCATCGCCCCGGCAAAGCCGAAGGCAAGTGCGACCGGGGCCGTTATGGCCAGAAGCGCCAGGACGGTGATCACCGACAGGTAAAGATTCGCGTGCTTGCCCGTCGTGAAATAACAGGCGAACCAGCGCAATGTGTCGAGCGTTTCGGGATCTGTGCAGAAACTGAAAATGGCGGGCCTCTTTGGGTGAACCGGGCGAGGGGGCCCATCTGGCGCCCGGGCGGGCAACCCGGGCGCCTGTGGATCAGGGCGATCAGAAGGTCGAGGAGACCTCCCATTTCTGGATCATCTCGTTGAGCGATCCGTCATCCTTCATGGACTGGATGGCGGCATCGAAGGTCGCCTTCAGATCTCCATCGGACTCGCGGATGCCCATACCGACACCGCCGCCGAGCGGCACGTCGGGGCCGACGAACATCAGCTCGGAATCCTCGGCCACGATCGGCGAGAGATAGGACTTGTCTGCCAGGACCGCGTCGGCCTCGCCGTTGCGCACGGCGGCGATGGTTTCCTCGGGCGAGGCGTATTCCACCAGCGTCGCGCCCTGCTCGGCAATGTAGCCGGCCTGGATCGTGCCCGACTGGGCGGCGATCACGCCGCCTTGGAGGTCGACGTCTTCGGACATGGCCACAAAGGCCGAAGGATCGGGGGGCGTGTAGTTCTGGGTGAAGTCGATCACCTCGTCACGCTCGTCGGTGATCGACATGCCTGCGATGATCGCATCGTAGTTGCCCGACACGAGGTTGGGGATGATCGAATCCCAGTCGTTGGTGACCCATTCGCAGGTCAGCTCGGCGCGCATGCAAAGCTCGTCGCCCAACTCGCGCTCGAAGCCGTCCACCTCACCCGCGTCGTTGATGAAGTTCCACGGAGGATAGGCCCCCTCGGTGCCCAGACGGACCACGTCCTGAGCCATCGCCATGCCGGCCGATATGGCCAGGGCGGCGGTGGAAAGAATGAACTTTTTCATGTGCTTTCTCCCTTTTTCTTGATGTTCTGGTCGAACCTTTCAGGCCGCCATTGTGGAGCTGAGGAATTGCCTCAGCCGTTCTGATTTCGGGGCTCCGAACAGCGTTTCGGGCGCCCCCTGTTCCTCGATCAGGCCCTGGTGCAGAAAGATAACGTGATCCGAGACGTCATGGGCCATCCTCATGTCATGGGTGACGATCATCATCGTGCGCCCTTCGGCGGCGAGATCCTTGATGACGCGCACCACTTCCTGCTCCAGTTCGGGGTCCAGCGCCGAGGTGGGCTCGTCGAACAAGAGCGCCTCGGGCTCCATCGCCAGGGCGCGGGCGATGGCGGCGCGCTGCTGCTGGCCGCCGGACAACTGGGCGGGATAGACGTCGCACTTGTCGCCGATGCCGACCTTGTCGAGATACTGGCGCGCGGCAGCCTCCACCTCGGACCGGCTGCGGCCAAGCACGGTCACCGGCGCCTCCATCACGTTTTGAAGGATGGTCAGATGCGCCCACAGATTGAACTGCTGGAACACCATCGACAGGTTGGTGCGGATGCGCAGGACCTGTTTGGGGTCCGCCGGATGCCGCCCGTGTCCTGTCCCCTTCCAGGTGACCGGTTCGCCCTTGAACACGATATCACCCTGTTGGCTGTCCTCCAGAAGGTTGGCACATCGCAGGATGGTGGATTTGCCCGACCCCGATGACCCGATCAGAGACACCACGTCACCCTTGTGGGCCGTGATATCCACGCCCTTGATGACCTCAAGCGCGCCATAGGCCTTGTGCAGGTTTCGTATTTCGATGACGGGGATGTCTTCTGCCAAGGCTGCTTCCGTTACGGTTCGGACAATTCGTTAACAAATAGGGCTGAAAAAATGGCGAAATGCAACTTGCAAAACGGTCACTTCGCTCTCAATCGACGCGAAATGCACAGGGATTCAGCGGTATCGGATCTGGTTTCGTGGGCTCATCCGCGGCTTTGGCCCTTGGATGCGACGGTCTTCAGCATCGCCAGAGAGGGATAATCGGTCATCATCATGCCCCCATCCACGATCAATGTCTGGCCGGTCACGAAGGACGCATCCTCAGAGGCCAGAAAGATCACGGCGCCGGCGATTTCGTCCGGCGTGCCCATCCGGCCGATCAGCGACGGGGGCAGGTCCCATTCGGGCCCGCCGCGTACGCGGGCCTCCTGCTCGGGGGAGGTGGCAATCCAGCCCGGGCTGACGCAATTGACGCGGATGCCAAGCGGCGCGCCCTCGGCGGCCAGCGCCCGGGTCAGCCCCTCGACCCCGGCCTTGGCCGCGCAATAAAGCCCCCAGTTGCCGTGATGCGTGGCCGTGGACGAGATATTCACGATCGCCGCGCCGGTGCGCTGTTCGAGGTGGGGCAGGGCGTGCGCCGCCATCAGCCACGCCGAGTCGATATTGGCCGCACGGTAGAAATCCCACCGGGCCGCCGGGCCATCCTGCGGGGTGATCGGGCTTTGCGAAAAGCCGCAGCCTGCATTGTTCACAAGAACATCGAGGCCGCCGAACCTGCCGGTTACATGGTCGATGGCGGCCGTGATCTGCGTCTCGTCCGTCACATCGGTCTGCACGTAAAGGCAGCGCCCGATTTCGCCAAGCTGTGCGGCCGCGGCCTCTCCGCGCTCGGCATTGCGCGCAAGGATCGCGACCTGTGCGCCCTCTTGCAGGAACCGCCGGGCGATGCCGAACCCGATCCCGCTGCTGCCGCCGGTAACGATCACCGATGTGCCGTCGAAACGCGCAGGCGTCGGCATGGCTCAGGCTCCTTCGGGCGGGGGCGGCGGGTTAGGGACGGCGAGATAGGCCTCGGCCGGAATGGCGACGATCCCGTGTAGCGACAGTGCCGCGCGATCCTGTGGCGAAAGCGCGTCGATCGCCCTGGTGATCGCGGCAAAGAGCGGCGCGGGATCGCGCGACGCCGATGTGATATAGGGCAGGGCCGGCGTCGGGTCCGTGCGCGCGATTTCCCGAAGGTTTTCGGCAAAGGGGTCATGGGCGCGGATCATCCGCCAGCTCAGCGCATCCAGTGCGGCCAGATCGGCGCGTCCCTCGGACACAGCGCGGGCCGACAGGGCATGACCGCCGGTTCTCAGGAGGGTCCCGAAGCGATAGCCGCGTGTCGCCGCATACTGCGCGGGCGCAGCCCATCCGCTTTGCGAGAGGGGTTCGTTATAGGCAAAAACTGTATCGACGAATTCGCAGGGGTCACTGCGCGCATCGTCAACGCGCGCCACGAAGACGGAGCAATACTGCCCCGGCCCGCAGCCCTCGAGCCCGTAATCCGGCGTGCCCACAAGGTGCACCTGGCCATGAAGCCGCGCCCGGTAGGGATACCCGCAGGTCTGCGACAGCACCAGATCGGGCGCGCGCCAGTGATCCCAGATATCCCCCGTCCGGCATAGGTGGTCGGGCGCGTCACCCAGATCGTCGCGGATGGCCTGCCAGAACCGGTCCGTGGCGCCCTGCACCTCCGCCCGGTCATACATCGGCAGGCTGGCGATCATTCGCGCGCCACTTTTTGCCGGGCCAGCGCGCTGTCGCGGTCGTTCACGCCCAGCAGGTTCGCTGCCAGCCGAATGAGCGCATCCTCGCCTGCGTCGCGCTCTCCGTCGGCAAGGGCCACCTGCCAAAGCGCCTCGACCACGCCGAGGCGGTCATCATAGATGACGGCCTCCTTGATGGCGCGGGTAAAGCGCACGGTGTCGGGCGCCTCTTCCTCAAGCCGCTCGGCCTTTGCGCGCAGGTCTGA
>JANSYB010000048.1 GCA_024742655.1 Paracoccaceae bacterium
GAAGAGAAATTCGTCGCCGCCGGGTTCGGCACCGAACGCACGGATCTGATGTATAACGACTTCGTCATCGTGGGCCCCGACGCCGATCCTGCGGGTGTCGGTGGTATGGATGACGTGCAGGGCGCGCTGGCCAAGATCGCCGGGGACGGCGCGCTTTTCGCCTCGCGCGGCGATGACAGCGGCACGCACAAGAAGGAAATGGCGCTGTGGGGCGAGAGCGGCGTCGATCCGACCGCGGCTAGCGGCGACTGGTACCGCGAGACGGGCTCGGGCATGGGTGCGACGCTGAATGCCGGGATCGGCATGGGCGCCTATGTCATGACCGATCGCGCCACATGGATCAGCTTCGGCAACAAGCAGGATTACGCGATCCAGGTGGAGGGCGACGCCGACATGTTCAACCAGTATGGCGTGATCCCGGTTAACCCGGCGAAATGCCCCTCCGTGAACGTGGATGCCGCGCAGACCTTCGCCGACTGGCTGGTGTCGGACGAGGGGCAGGCGGCGATCGCGGCCTACAAGGTCGCGGATCAACAGCTGTTCTTCCCCAACGCGCCGGAAAACTGATAGGATTGTCCGGGCGGCGGGCTGTCCTCCGCCCGGACACATCAATCGAGTTGCCATGACGGATCTTGCCTTTCCAGACCATGAATACCTGACCGTCAAGGAACTGGCCGACTTGCTGCGCCTCAAGGAGCGCAAGATTTACGACCTCGCCGCGTCAGGGGCCGTGCCGTGTTCGCGCGCCACCGGCAAGCTGCTGTTTCCCGCCGCCGATATCCGGGAGTGGATCGCGCAGGCCAAGAGTGGCGGGCACGCGGGTGCGCCGATGGTGCAGGCCGACCGGCCCGCGATCCTGCTGGGCAGTCACGATCCCTTGCTGGACTGGGCCGTGCGACAGTCGCGCTGCGGGCTGGCCACCTATTTCGATGGCTCGCTCGATGGTCTTGACCGCTTCGTGAAAGGCGAGGGGGTGGCGGCGGGCCTGCATATTCACGACGCGCCGACACAGGAATGGAACGTGCCGGCCGTGTCGCGCGTGGCGGCAGGCCAGAACGCGGTTCTCGTCGGGTTTGCGCAGCGGCGGCGCGGGCTGGTCCTTGGGGCGTCCGCGTCGTCGGTGGCCGGGCTTTCCGATCTGCCCGGGCGGTGTATCGCGCCGCGCCAGCCCGAGTCGGGCAGCGACGTTCTTTTTCAGGAACTGATCGCCGGCGAAGGGCTGGACAGCGCGCAGTTGACCTTTGCCGAGGTGGCCCGGACGGAGGATGATGCGGTCGAGATGATCCGGCGCGGTGAGGCCGATGTGACTTTCGGACTGGAGGCCGTGGCGCGCGCCTACGGGTTGGGCTTCGTTCCGGTGATCGAGGAAAGTTTCGCGCTTTTGGTGGACCGCAAGGCGTGGTTCGACCCCCAGGTCAGCGCGCTGGTCGCGTTTTGCGGCACGCAGGCGTTCCGGCAGCGCGCCGAGGCCTGTGGCGGCTATGACGTGGCCGGCTTCGGTGAGGTTCTGTGGAACGCCTGAGCCGGTCCCTCGCGTTTCGCGCGCCCGTGCTGTATGCAGTGGGGCATGTCGTATTTCCCTGACATTCTGGTCTTTTCGGACCTCGATGGCACGCTGCTGGATCACCGTGATTATTCGTGGGACGCCGCGCTGCCGGCGCTGAGGGCGCTGCGCCAGCGGGGGGCGGGCCTTGTTCTGGCCACCAGCAAGACCGCGGCCGAGGTGGCGCCGCTACGTGCGCGGATCGGGTTCGAGGACTGGCCTGCCATCGTCGAGAACGGCGCGGGCGTGCTTGAGACGGGGTCGGATGCCGACGACGCGCCGGTGCAGTACGACCGGTTGCGCGCCTGCCTGCGTGATCTGCCGGAGGGATTCGAGGGCTTTGGCGATATGTCGGCGGAAACCGTTGCCGGTATAACCGGCCTGTCTGTCAAGGCGGCCCGGCTGGCCAAGACGCGGCACTTCACAGAGCCGGGACTGTGGCATGGATCGCCCGGTGATCTCGAAGAGTTTCTTGCCGCCGCACGAGAGGTCGGCGTGCAGGCGCGACGCGGAGGGCGTTTCCTGACGCTGTCCTTTGGTGGAACCAAGGCCGACCGGATGGAGGACCTGATCCGGCGCTTCGGGCCGCGCGTGACGCTGGCCCTCGGCGATGCGCCCAACGATGCCGAAATGCTTGAGCGCGCCGACCGGGGGGTCATAGTGGCCAACAGCGCCACGCCGCCCCTGCCGATGCTGGACGGGGAGGCCACGGGCCGCATCCGCCGCACGCGGCTTGAGGGGCCGCGCGGCTGGTGCAAGGCCGTCACCGATTTTCTGAACGAACATGAACCTGCCGAGGATACACGACAGCATGGCTGACTTTCACCAGAACGGGAACATCACGACCCTGCATAACCTGCGGACGCGGTCGCTTGACGATCTGACCTACGAATTGTCGGCCTTTGCCGAAACCCGCAGGATCAGCCTGATCCTGCCCTGTCTGTATTCCGAGCTTGAAGGCCCCGCGCTGGACAACATCCTCGATGAATTGTCCGGGGTTCCCTATCTGCACCGGATCATCATCGGGCTGGATCAGGCCGACGAGGCGCAGTTCCGTCATGCACAGACATTTTTCTCGCGGCTGCCGCAAAACCATGTCGTGATCTGGAACGACAGCCCGCGGATGAAGGCGCTCGGTCAGCGGCTGGATGACCTGGGGCTGGCCCCCAAGGAGCCGGGCAAGGGCAAAAATGTCTGGAGTTGCATGGGCTATCTCATTGCCTGTGCCGACAGTGCGGTGATGGCGATTCATGACTGCGATATCCTGACCTACAAAAGCGAGATGCTGGCACGTCTGGTCTACCCGGTGGCGAACCCCACTTTCCCCTACCAGATGGCCAAGGGGTATTATCCGCGCATCGACGACAAGAAACTCAACGGCCGGGTCACGCGCCTGTTGGTCAGCCCGCTTCTCATTGCGCTCAAACGCGTGGTGGGGGATCGCGATTACCTCGATTACCTGCGCAGTTTCCGCTATCCGCTGTCCGGGGAATTCGCGTTGCGCACGCAGACATTGCCCGATCTGCGTATCCCGTCCGACTGGGGGCTGGAAATCGGCGTTCTTTCCGAGGCATGGCGCAACCTCGCGCCGCAATCCGTCTGCCAGGTCGAGATCGCGGATGCCTATGATCACAAGCATCAGGACCTGTCGCCCGAAGATGCCAGCCGCGGGCTGAGCCGGATGTCCACCGACATCTGCAAGGCGATCTTCCGCAAGCTGGCCTCGGACGGCACGGTGTTCACGCCCAACCTGTTTCGCACGCTGAAGGCCACGTATTACCGCCTCGCGCTGGACCTGCTGGAAAGTTACTACAACGACGCCAAGATGAACGGCCTGACCATCGACCGGCACAAGGAAGAGAAATCGGTCGAACTTTTCGCCGAGAACATCATTCGCGCGGGTCAGGTGTTTCTGGACAATCCCAATGTCAGCCCGTTCATCCCGACATGGAACCGCGTGCATGCCGCGGATTCCGATTTCCTCTATGATCTCAAGCGCGCCGCGGCCGAGGATGTCGAGGAATTCCGCTGAACCGGCGCCGGGTCAGCCCCGGTTCGAGATCCACCGGCATTGATAGGGCGCAAAGGGGATTTCCGGCCCGGCGGCCGCGATCTCTTCGTCGCTCAGCAGGTCGGTCCAGCGGTCATCCTCGATCAGGTTGATGGTCGAGGGGCTGACCAGAATGGTGTCGGCGCTGACATTGTGGATGGCGAAGATGGATTGCGACCGGTCGAGGCTTTGTCGCCAGACGCCGAAGAGGCGATCATCCATCGTCAGGGTGAACTGCGTCGCATTGGGGTGAAAGGCGGGCTGGCGCGCGCGGATGCGCAGGCGTTCGGACAGGCCCTGCATGATGCGTGACTGATCCGAGGCGGGATCGTCCAGCCGGTCCAGCAGGTCGGGATAATGCCAGCGATGCCGGTTGATCGCCCGGTTCATGCCGCGCCGCTCCACCGCGTCGTGATCGCTTGGCGTGGCAAGGAAGGAATGGATGTAGAAGGCCGGGATACCCTCCAGCGACATCACGATGGTCTGAGAGCACAGAAACCTGTCGTGATGATGCGCATCCTCGCCGTTGAACGTGTACCGCATCGCGTCAAAGAGCGAACAGTTCAGCTCATAAGGCTCCTCACCGCCGCCGGGCACGGCGCGCATCGACACAAGGCCGCCCGCCGCCCGCACGGTGTCGATCATGCGCGCGCGTTCCCCGGGGGGCAGAACGCCCTCGGCCGGGCGCATGCCGACCCCATCATGGCTGGCCGTGAAATTAAGATAGGCACAGCCCAGTTGCGCGGGCGGCATGGCAGATTGCCAGCGGTGCAGGTGCCGCGCCGTGCCCGATTGCATCGCGTGCAGGATCAGCGGCGGCAGGGGGAAGTTGTAGATCGCGTGCGCCTCGTTGCGGTTGCCGAAATAGCTCAGGTTCTCGGTGCGCGGCACGTTGGTCTCGGTCAGCAGGACAATCGTTTCGACCGCGTGGTCGCACAGCAGCCGCAGCAATTGCACGATGGCATGTGTCTCGGGCAGGTGAATGCAGGTCGTGCCCGGCACCTTCCACAGGAAAGCCACCGCATCCAGCCGCAGGATGCGCACGCCCTGGTCGATATGCATTCGGATGATCCGCAACATTTCCAGCAGCACATCGGGGTTCGAGAAATCAAGATCGATCTGGTCATGGCTGAACGTGCACCAGACATGGCGCGGGCCGTTGCGTGTTTCGATTTCCTGCAGCAGGGGAGTGGTGCGTGGGCGCACGACGCGCGACAGGTCATCGCCCGGATCGGCCTCGTAGAAATAGCGATCATAGGGCGCCTTGCCCTGCCGGTAGGCATTGAACCACGCCCCCTGGCTGGACACATGGTTCAGCACGAGATCCGACATCAGGTGAAATTTCTCCGCGATGCGGGCGATATCGGTCCAGTCGCCCAGTTGCGGATTGACCGCGCGGTAATCGGTCACGGCAAAACCGTCATCGGAACTGAACGGAAAGAAGGGCAGGATATGCACCCCGTTCACCACGCCGGTCATGTGGCGCGACAGGAAATCCTCAAGAACGTCCAGCGGCTTGTGCTGGCCATCACGGATCGTGTCGCCATAGGTGATCAGGACCGCGTCACGCTCGGACCAGAGCCGGTTGCTGGGCGTGCGGGCGCGTTTGCGGCGATGCGTGCCCTCGGGCCAGAACGCGTCGATGATCTGCGAGGCCAGGATATCGGTATCCAGATCGGGATAGACCCGGGTCAGCAATTCATTGAGGCGTGCACTGAAAAGATTGGACATGTCCGGGCATTCAAACGGTTTTCGGGGTCGCCACAGCGGGGCACGCGGCTTGGGCTCTGACAGTTCCGGGTTTTCGCAGGCGTGTCAAACACGTAAGCCACCAAGTGACGCCGAAGCCGGTATTGCGGCCTGTGGCGCGTCGAAAAAAGCCGCAGATCGTATCGGGACGCCCGGAGCCTGATTGGCAAAGCAGTGTTTGAAAAGCTGTTCATGGTCGGGCAGCATGGGCCAAACCGACAAGGGAGATCCTCAAGATGAATGTTCAAACCGCGCCAACCCCGAATATCGCCCACTGGAAGGAGCGGGTGGAACTGGCCGCCGCGTTCCGCTGGACGGAGCGTCTCAACATGCACGAGGCCGTGGCCAACCATTTCAGCGTGTCGGTCAACGACGACGGCACGCAATTCCTGATGAATCCCAACTAGGTGCATTTCAGCCGGATCAAAACCTCGGATTTGTTGCTGCTGGATGCCAATGATCCCGAAACGCTGAGCGGCCCGAACGCGCCGGACCCGACCGCGTGGGGCCTGCACGGGGCGCTGCACCGGATGTGCCCGCATGCCCGCGTGGCCCTGCACGTGCATTCGATCCATGCCACGGTGCTGGCCAGCCTTGCCGACAGCACCCTGCCGCCGATCGACCAGAATACCGCGACGTTCTACAACCGTGTCGCGATCGATGACCATTTCGGCGGGCTTGCCTTCGAGGAAGAGGCGGAGCGCTGCTGCTCGAACCTCAGCGATCCGTCCAAAACCGTCCTGGTGATGGGCAATCACGGGATCATGGTGATCGGTCAGACCGTGCCGGAGGCGTTCAATCGGATGTATTACTTCGAACGCGCCTGCGAGACCTACATCAAGGCCCTCTGGACGGGTCAGCCGTTGCGCGTTTTGTCAGACGAGATCGCCGAAAAGACCGCAAGTGAACTGGAAAGTTATCCGGGACAGGCCGATCAGCATCTGTCCGAGTTGATGGCAATTCTTGACGACGAAGGTTCCGACTACGCGAGCTGAACGGGATCGTCGGCCGTTCAGGCGCGGCCGGCCTCGGCCGAAAGGGCCAGCGCGTCGATTCCCAGCTTTTTCAGCGCCGCCTCCCACTTGGTGGCGTCGGGGGTATCGAACACGATGGCCTTGTCGGCATCGACGGTCAGCCACGCGTTCTGGCCCAGCTCGGATTCCAGCTGCCCGGGCCCCCAGCCGGCATAGCCCAGCGCCACGATATTGTGGGACGGGCCGCGCCCCTCGGCAAGGTCCTCGAGGATGTCCATCGTGGCGGTCATCGCGAAATCGTCGTTCACGTCCAGCGTCGAGATCGAAGAATGATAGCCGTAATCGTGCAGGACGAAGCCGCGGCCATGTTCCACCGGCCCGCCGAAATGCACCGGCAGGTCGCGGGCATCCTCGCCGCGCTTGATGTCCAGCTGTTCCAGCAGGTCGCGCAGGCGCAACTCGTCCGTGGTCTTGTTGACGATCAGGCCCATGGCGCCCTCGTCGGAATGTGCGCACATGAACACGACCGAGTTGGCAAACCGCGGATCGCCCATGCCCGGCATCGCGATCAGAAGCTTTCCATTGAGGTCCATCTCACTTACGTCAGTTGTGCTTTTCGTGTCCATGACCTCAATGATGGGGGCGTGACAGGCACAGTGCAAGCGTGTCATCGTGACACCGGCAAGATTTCTCGCCTGAAAGTGAGTTGGCATTTCAGCCCGGATGCCCCATCTGGATAGGATGATCAGAGTGCTCAAGCATATCCGCGTTCTCGCGCTGTCCCTTCTGGCCATGCCTGCGCTGGCCCAGGAAAGCGATCTTGTCGAGGCGCGGATCCTGACCGGCTGGCGCCTGCCCGACGGGACGCATCAGGCCGGGTTGGAAATCCGTTTGCGCGATGGCTGGAAAACCTACTGGCGCGCGCCGGGGGATGCGGGTATTCCGCCCCGCTTTAACTGGAGCGGGTCGCGCAATCTACGCGCGGTCGAGGTGGAATGGCCCACCCCGCGCGAGATCGATCAGGGTGGCATGACCACGATCGGCTATGAAAAGGCCGTGATCCTGCCCCTGCGGATCACGCCCCGGCGCGACGGTCAGTCGGTCTCACTGTCGGGTGAGGTCGACATGGGCGTGTGCAGTGATGTCTGCGTGCCTGTGACATTGTCGCTTGATCAGGATTTGCCGCGCAGCGCAACAAAGCCAGATCCGCGCATCATCGCCGCCCTGGCCAGCCGGCCCTATTCGGCGCAGGAGGCCGGCGTGTCGCGCGTGGCCTGCCGTATATCGCCGGCCAAGGACGGGCTTCACCTGCGCGCCGAGATCGACCTGCCGGGTACCGGCGGGCGCGAACTGGCCGTGATCGAGACGTCCGACCCCAATATCTGGGTCGCCCCGGCCAAAACGACGCGGCAGGGCGGGCGGCTGGTGGCCGAGGTGGACATGTATCATGTGGACGGGCGGTCCTTTGCGCTGGACCGGTCGGGCCTGCGGATCACGGTGCTGGGCCGGGGCAGTGCCGTTGATATTCAGGGATGCCCGGCAGGCTGACGCCGCAACAGGCGCGCCAGCCCCATCGCGGTATAAAGCGCCACCACGATCACCAGTAACCCGCCGATAAAGACGGCCAAGGCAGCCGTCATCGCGGGCAGGCCCGCCAGCATCGGCACCGATGATGTTATCGGGCCGGGCAGCGCGCCCTGAACCGCCGTCAGGCCCAATGTCACCGCCAGCCATGCCGCGCAGACCGCCGCGCCGGCCATGATCGGCAGGCGCACGTTCCGCTTGCGGAACCGCAGCGCGCGGCGCAGCGCATCGGTCTCGCGCCGCACGTCATGCTGTATCGCGATGATCGCCGGCACCACCAGCAGCACCAGCAACATCCCGAAGCCAAGCCCATAGACCAGCGTGATCACCGTCGGCTTGATGAACTGGGCCTGCGTGGATTGCTCGAAAAGCAGCGGCGTCAGGCCCAGAACCGTGGTCAGCGTTGTCAGGATCACCGGGCGCAGACGGTCTGCCGCGCCGTCGATGATCGACGGGATCAGCCCGCGGTCGCGCGCATGTTCGTCGATCGTCGTGACCAGCACGATGGAATCGTTGATGATGATCCCGGTCATGCCCAACAGGCCCACGACCGTGAACATGCTGAGCGGGACGCCCCATTGCATATGACCATAGATCGTGCCGACAAGGCCGAACGGAATGATCGCCATGACCACGATCGGCCGTGTCCAGCTGGCAAAGACCCAGGCTAGCACGAGGTAGATGCCCGTCAGGGTCAGGATCAGGCCGGTGCGCGCGTCGGCCAGGAATTCATCCTCCTGCTCAGAGAGCCCGCCAAGGCGCCATTCGACCTGGTGCACGCTGGCGATGCGGGGCAGGATCTCGGTCTCCAGCGCCTCGGACACGGCCTGTGCGCGGGCCGGATCATCCTCGGAGATATCGCCGGTGACGTTCACGAGGTGGATGCCGTTCTCGCGCCGGATGGTGGAAAACCCGATCCGCCGGTCCACGCTGACGATATCGGCCAGCGGCACATAGGCGCCGGTTTCGGTGCGAATCTGCATCCGTTCAAGGAAATCGGCGGTCAACTCGCCCTCGGGCAACTCCACCCGGATTTCCGCGCTGCGCGGCCCGTCGGGATAGGTGGCCGCCTCGATCCCGGTCACCCGGTGGCGCAGAACCCGGCCCAGCCCATCGATGCTGAAGCCCAGAGATTGCCCCTGCGGTGTCAGGTCAAGGATCAGCTCCTCCTTGTCATAGGACAGGTTGTCCTGCACCGCCGAGACCTCGGGAAAACGCAACAGCGCCTGCTTGAGCGCCTCTGACGCCGCCTTGAGCGTATCGGCGGAGGCGCCGAAGAATTCCACGTCCAGCGCATCGCCCCCCGGGCC
>JANSYB010000123.1 GCA_024742655.1 Paracoccaceae bacterium
ACCGGCACCGGAAAGGTGGTGCCGTCGAAATAGCTGGCCACGTTGAAGCCGTAGGCCTGCATTGTGCGGAACATGTTGTCGCAATGCCAATAGGCGTTGACGGCCGAGAAATCATCGCTGCGCACATTGTAATTGAACGCCCCCGCCGGGCCCGGAACGGTGGGCGGGGCAATCACCGGGTTCGATGTCTCGGCCACCTCGACGAATTCGCCGGACAGTTCCTGTGGCGCGCCCGGTGTCAGCCCCGGCAGGGCCACCGAACTGCGCAGCGGGTTCAGGACCGCGTTGCTGGAGGCGCCGGTCGCCGTCGTGGCCCCCTGCGTCTGCGGATCCCGCACGAAGACCATGCCCGTGGCACAGGCCACCAGCGCCCGCAGATAGAGCACGTCCCCACTGGCCGGTTCGACCAGCATCCGCCAGTTGATCGGTTGTTCCTCCTTGCTGCGGGCCGCCTCGAACAGAACCTCGTCGCAGACGTAATGCTGCCCCTTGGCCAGCCCGGCGATGGTGGTGTCCTTGAGTGACGGCACATGCACGTCGCCGGGGGTGAAGCAGCCACCCGCCTCATGGTCATGCGCCTCCTCGCGCTGATCGGGCTCATAGCGGTAAACGACCTGCCGTTCGATCACACCGCCATCCAGCCCCGGCAGATCGAAGCCCAGCATTTTCTTCAGCTGCGCCTTGGTTACCTTGCGCGTGCCCGGCTCGGCGATCTGGTCGGGGTTGATGACCTCGATATTTCCATGCACCGAGGATTGCAGCGAGGCCACGTTCATCGACGCGCCGTCGATCTGCACGCCCATCTGCGCCTTGAACACGTCGACGCCCATGATCTTCTGATTGTAGACGACGACCTTGGTGCCCGCCACGTCGCGCTCGGCCTCGAAGGCCACGACCGGCCCGGCCGTGCCCGGCGCCTCCTCGCCGGTCAGCAAATCGTTTTCCAGCTGCACGCCGCTGAGATTCATGTCGGGCATGCGCTCTCGCAGGAACTGGTTGGCGACCTGCTGGGCGGTGCCTCCGGGAATGGCAGAGGCGCTTTCCTGCGGCGTGGAATAGCCGAAGAAAACAACCTCCCCGTATTCGTTTCGGATGACGTTCTGGGCCATAATGAGCCTCCTGTGATCTGGCAAAAGGTTTTGTGCCGCCAAAACCACCCGGCGGCGTACTGGCAGGAAAACGCGGACAGGCCGCAAAAGATCGCGCGTGAAAGTGCCACAAGCATAGCACGATTCGATCCCTTTTAGGGGACAGGATTTCCTGACTGTCCAGCACGGCGGAAACCTGCTTGACTTGACGTATCGTCACCTTTCCCAAGGGGCGCGCCCGCCCGGGCCTTTGTGTTTTGCCCGGACGACTGTAAGGTTCACTCAATTACCAGTTGTCATTTTCACATACGGGAGGATCATTCATGCTCCGCGATATTTACGCACAATTGGATCAGGGCGTCCCGATCCCGGACGAGGACGCGCTTGTCATAGAGTTGGTGTTTGCCACCCCCATCGACGCCGAGACGCTGACAGCGCGTCTGGCCACCGCCCTGCCCGGGGCGCCGGCGACCGTGACGCCTGTTTTCGAAGACGGGCCGGACCAGTATCATTTCGTCCGTTTCGACGGGGTGACGGGACAGGGACAGGAGGCACTGGCCTTCGATCTGGCGCGCGCGTTGCGCCCGCAGGTCGAGGCAGATGAGGCCAACCCGGTCCTGTCGGACAGCCTTTACGGCGTGGCCGCCGTTGGGGCCACCGATACCGAAAGCCTTGCGGGTGGGTGTTCGACCCCGCGCGATGACGGCTGGCCCTGGGGCTGGGTGCATCCGCGTATCGGCACCCGTGCCGTCTGGGACACGCACACACGCGGCGCAGGCAGCACGGTGGCCGTGATCGACACCGGGCATTCCACGCACCAGGAACTGACCGGCGCGATCCGGCAGCAGGGACAGCGCAATTTCGTCGAGGCCGGCACCGACGCGCATGACCGGTTCTCGCGCGGGATCCTGAAACATCCCGGCCACGGCACGCTGGTCTGTTCGGTCATCGCCTCTCGCGGGACGGTGAACGAACATGGCGATGTCACCTCGGGCGGGGGCATCACCGGCGCCGCCCCCGAGGCCACGATCCTGCCCATCCGGGCGATCAAATCGGTCATCAACTTCCGCCAGACGACCATCGCCCCGGCCATCGCGCATGCCATCAACGAAGGCGCCGACGTGATCGCCATGGCCCTTGGCGGGCCGACCCGCGTGGCCTCGACCGAGCGGGCGCTGCGCCTCGCGGTGGCGCGTGGGCTGGTCGTGGTCTGTGCCGCCGGCAATTGCTGGCCCCGGGTGGTCTTTCCCGCGGCCTATGCCGCCCAAGGGCTGTGCACCGCCGTGGCGGCGCTGAACCCCGACCTGACGCCGTGGGACAAGACAGGCTCGGGCCCCGAAGTGACGATCGCGAATTTCGGTGTGCATGTCTGGGGCGCGGCCAAGAACAAGGCCAGCGACCCCGATCACGGCATTCGCCCCGCGCAGGGCACGACGCTGGCCACCTCGCTGACCGCGGGGGCCGCGGCCTTGTGGGTGGCGCATCACGGCGGGCGCGCGGCCTTGCGGCAAAAGGCCGACGCCGCGGGCACCACCGTGCAGGCGATGTTCGTGCATTGCCTGACTCACGGGATCACCAAGCCGCCCGTCTGGGGCGGGTCGGCCGCGCTTGGTGCGGGGCTGATCGATGCCGAACGGCTTCTGGCCTGTCCGCTGCCGACGGGGGCCGAGGCCCCTGCCCCCGCCGCGCCTGAGGCGACCGGCACAGCGCCCACGCTGGCGCTGTTGCAATCGCACCTTGCCGGGCACGATCCCGAGGCTGCCGGTGAGATCGACGCGGAGATGGCCGATTTCGCCGGCGAATTGATCTGGCTCAGCCATCGCGCACAGGCGCGCGACCGCGCCGCCCGGACCAGTGCCGCCGAAAGCGTCAGCGGCGTGGATCCCGCCAGTGCCACGCTGGATCAGGTTCTGGCCGCCAAGCCCGCCCTGCGCGCGGCCCTGCGCAGGCCCTGAGCGGATGCCCGCGCCGCTCCCGCCCGCCACGCTGGCCCCGCTCTTGCGGGACGACCGGGCGTTGCTGGACGCGGTGATGGCGGATATCTACGCCGACCGGGCGTGGAAGATGACCCTGGATATCCTGTCGATGATCGCACAGGACAACCAGATCACCCTCGCCGAGATGCTGTCGCAGACGCTGGATCGTGACGGGCTGACCGGGCCGTTCACCTCCGTGTTGCGCAACCGCAAACCCGGCCTTTTGCCGATGAAGCTGGACCTGCCGCCGGTCGATGCCGACGCGTTGATCGAAACGACCGTCGACCCCGCGAAAATGAGCACGTTCATGCAGACCGGCGATGCGCGCCGCTGCCTGATCGCCATCCGGTTCAAACGCGGCCAGCGCGCCGTCGAGAAAGGCAGTGGGGTTCTGGTGGGCCGGCGCCTTGTGCTGACGGCGGCCCATGTGATCGCCGATGCGCTGACGGACAGCGCCGGCCTGCCGCGACCACGCATCCTGGTCACCGACATCAACGGCGAGGATTACGCCGCGTGGCCGGTTTTCGTCTCTCCGGTGCACGAGCGCGAATTGCAGGGCCATGACGCGCCCGCCTCGGCCTATAACAGCCATACCGATGTGGCCCTGTTGCGCCTGTTCAAGCCGATCGGACGCGCCCACAAGTTCGGGCATTTCGACATCAACGGCGCGCGGCCCGACGCGCCGGGCACCCGGCAGTTGTGGCTGCTGCATTTTCCGGCAGGACAAGACAACGGCTTTCCCATCGCCGTCTACGAACGCAAGACCGACAGGGACATGTATCTGCGGCACAATGCGCATACCGCCGGTGGCAGTTCGGGCGGCGCGGGGTTTTCAAAAGAACTCGGCTTTCTGGGGCATCACCAGGCCGGCAAGGTCGGCGGCAATGGCGGGCGGCTGGTGCCCTATGAACGCTATGCCGAAAACGCCGACTTCAAGACCCAGATCAACGGCGACACGCCGCCCGATTACCTGTGGTCCATCGATGAAAGCCCGGACGGCCATTTCATCATTGGCCGCAACACCTATTTCGACGCGTTGTCGGCGATGATCGAGGGCAAGGCCCCGAACCTGCGCGGCATCTGGGTCAAGCGGATCGACGCGCAATTGCCCCCCACCGGTCTGGCCTTCGGGCATGACATGCTCAGCGCCTACCTCAAGGCCTATGACGCGCGCGACGTCACGCACCGCCTTTCGACCGACCTTGTCAGCGATGACCTGCTGGCCGAGGTCAACGCCCAGATCCTCGGGCCCGAGACCCCGCTGCTGGCGTCGTCGGGCGTGCGCCCGGATGAAACCAGCCTTGCGGCCTCGGCGCGGGACCGGGCGATCACGCTGGCCGACCGGCTTGAGGGGTTCGCAGCCGCATCAGGGCAGACCCACTGGCTTTATTTCGACAACCCGCCCAACGGGTTATCGCGCACGGCGCAGGTCCAGATGGAGCACCTGGTCTCGGAGATCCTGACCCGGCCCAGCCTGCGGCTGATCCTGTCGGGGTTCGAGACATTCACCCTGCGCAACCGGCTTTACTCCACGATCCGCGAGGCCGGCGACCAGGGTCAGCCGGGCCTGCTGGTCGAGCATATCGGCGAATTCACCCGCGAGGACGTGTATCAGACCGTGGCGGCGATGGCCGACAGTCTCGGCCTCGACTGGAAACCGGCGGTGGTCGATCACGTGGTGCGCAACGTTCTGCAAGGTATCAGCGACACGGCCGGGGTCTTTTCGGGTCAGGCCGCGAGCATGGTGGCCAAGGCGCTGCGCCGGCAGATCCGCACACAGGGGATCGCGACGCCATGACAGAAATCGATCCCCACCTGAAAAGCCTCTATGAACGCGCCTATCTCTATGCCGCACTGCACGCGCAGTTCGCGCCTGCCGACGCGGTTCGCTGGGCCAATGGCGGCCGTCTGCCCCAGGATATCCAGATCACCGCGCGCCTGATGGCGATGCTGCGCCCCCACTGTGCCGATGCGCCGGCAAAGGCGGGTGATGCCGATGCGGCCCGGCAATGGTCCATGCGGCCAGCGGCGCGCCACTACGTGTTGTCCGAGGACAAGTTCGACGCCGACCTCGTCCGCCAATTCGACACGCCGATTGCCGATGCCCGGCTGGGACGCGGCCGATATGCGCCCGCGGCCCTTGACCGGCTGGTCCGGCTTGGCGACACGGGCACGCAGGCCGATATCGCCACCATCGCGGGCACGTTGGACCGGGCCGGACCGGATGCCCCCGGCGCCCCGCAGGTGGTGGCGCTGCGCAGTCTTTTGAACCGTCACAGCGCCGAGGCGCGCACCGATGCGATCCTGGCCGATGGTTTCGTCGGGCGCGAGGCGGAACTCGAACGCATCGCCGACACCCTCGCCAATCCGCAATCCGAGCCACCGTTGCGGGCGATCTATATTTCCGGCCTTGCCGGGATCGGGAAATCCTACCTGCTGGAACGGGCGATCCAGATGGCCCGCCTCGATCAGCAACCGGTCATGGTGCGGCTGGATTTCGACCGCTCCGGCCTCGATGTGCAGGACGAACAGGCGTTTTACGACGAAATCTCGCGGCAGGTGGGCGACAGCCTGCCGCGCATGGCGCTGGCGCTGCGTGATCTGCGTCTGGGCGCCACGCAGGCGGATGTCGCCCTCAGCAAGGCGGCGCTGCAAACCGACCGGCCGGCGCAGGATCTGCAACGCGGCCTGCTGTCGGCCATTGCCGCGGCGATCAACGGCGCCGACAAGCTGTTGTTGATCGTGCTCGACACGCTGGAGGTTCTGCGCTCTGAGGGGGAGACACGCATTCCTCTGCTCTTCGAACGGCTGGACCGGCTGGCCCTGGCCGGGATCGACCGGATCGCCATCATCGCCGCGGGGCGGGGTCAGGCCATGGACCCGGCGCCGGATCGCCTGCTGGGCCCGCCCCTCTCTCTGAGCGGGCTGGAAGATCACGCAGTGGCCGATTTCCTGCGCCGCCGCGACGTGCCCGAGGCCCTTTGGCCCCGCATCAACCGGCTGGCCGGTGGCAATCCGCTGTTCCTGCAACTGGCGGTCAAGGCCGTGCAGGAGGGCGCGTTCGACGACACCGACCTGCCCGAGGCGGCCACGGCAGAGGGGGTCGGCGGATATCTTTACCGCGCAATTCTCAGCCGCGTGCCCGATACGCTGCGCGGCCTGGCAAGCGAGGGGTTGATCCTGCGGCAGGTCGACCGGGCGGCATTGCGCGAGGTGATCGCGCCCGTTATCGCCCCCGATCTGGATGCGGCCGCCCAGGCGCGCATGTTTGACGCTTTGCGCGACCAGCACTGGCTGGTCAGCAGCGACCCGGCCGCGGGCACCTTGCGGCACAACGCGGATATGCGGCGCGCCGTCCTGCCCCTGATCTATGCCGCCTCGCCCGACCGGACGGCCCGCATCAATGCCCGCGCGGCGCAGTGGTACGACACGCAGGACAAACCGTTCGAGGCCCTCTATCACCGGCTGCAACTGACCCGCGCCGGCGAAGACATGCCCGAAATCCCGCTCGAACTGGCCCGGCAATTCGATCCCTTCCTGCTCGAAGAGCTGCCGCCGATGGCGCGCGACGCGGTGCGCCACGCCCAGGGCCTGCGGTCGGATTTCGGCCGCATGGGCCGCGCACAGCAAGCCG